>JABMNW010000025.1 GCA_013204455.1 Acidimicrobiaceae bacterium | reverse complement strand
TCGTAAGGACGTGGGGGTTCAAGTCCCCCCTCGCCCACTTTGTGATGTCTCAGGTCATCGTGGACAGTGTGAACCCTCAGGATGTTAGTTGTCTCTCTCGAGTCATCGGTGGGCAATCACCCCATTCGGTTTCGCGTTTGGGATCCTTCGTTCGGAATAGAAGGTACAAATGTTGCACTAATGGTAATTAGGACTGTATTTGTTGCACATAAGCAGTCTTGCGATAGAGTTGTAGCCGTGAATGTTGCAATCCCCGTTCCACATGGCATTTTAGAGTGGGCGGCTGGGTCGTCGCGAGCTCGGCTCAGTCGATTAGCGAAATCCGGGAAAGCCATCCGTATGTTCCCAGGACTTTACGCCACCGGGGCAACCTTGCCGCCAGAACAGGTCGCACGACACCACCTATACAAAATCATTGAACACGTCTGGCCGGGTGGAGTGATCTGCGGGCGGAGTGCACTCGCCGGAGGACTCCCGGCAGATGGGATGTTCTTCGTAGCTCACCCCGAACCGCCGAGGAAGACGGCACTGCACCTGCCGGGATTTACAATTGTCCCAGTTGTGGGACCATCACCACTTCCTGGGGACATGTCGATGCCAAATGGTCTTGCCATGTCGGGCCCGGTGCGCGTACTGGTCGAGAACCTCGACGTTCAGGGCCACCCGGCACGGTTTCGGGCGGGAACGAAAGCGGTCGAGGATCGAATCGATGAACTCGCCCGATCAGGCGGTGCCGGACGCATTCGCACACTTCTTTCCCAACTGGATGTAATCGCCGTTTCCTTTGAACCATCTGTGGTTGAAGCTGTTCGTACCCGTCTTGTCGCACTGCTCGGTTCGTTTACCGAGAAGATGACCGCAACTTCACCACGGTTCGCGGCTCGACTATCCGTCTCCCCGTTTGACGCACACCGCATCGAGATGCTTGAAGGACTTATCGCTGTCATCGCGACGCGCCCGCCACGCCCTCATCCAGCCGGGCCTCCCCTTTCTCGCTGGGAGTGGGTGACGTTCTTCGAGGCCTACTTTTCAAACTTCATTGAAGGCACCGAGTTTGGCGTCGACGAGGCCCGACGTATCGCTGTCGAAGGCGTGATCCCTAAAACACGACCACAAGACGCTCACGATGTTGCTGCAACCTACCGACTCGCCGTCGACCCGCAGGATCGGGTGCGCGTACCAACCTCGGGTGAGGAACTGATCGAGATCTTGAAATCGCGACATAGGACGCTCATGGCGGCGCGTCCGGACAAGCACCCTGGTGACTTCAAAGAAGTACTCAACTACGCCGGTGGCTATCAGTTTGTCGAACCTTCCCTCGTCGAGGGCACACTGGTGCGAGGCTTCATGGTCGTGAACCGCCTACTCGATCCGTTTTCACGCGCGGTAGCAATGATGGTGCTCATCACAGAATGTCACCCCTTCGATGACGGCAACGGGAGGGTTGCCAGGTTGACATCCAACGCTGAACTCTCAGTTGCGGGAGAGGTACGAATACTGATCCCAACTGTGTACCGCAACAATTATCTCGCGGGACTCTCCGCGTTTTCGAACAGCGCCGGACACGGTGAGTCACTTATTGCCGTACTCGAGTATGCGCATCGTTGGACGTCAGCGATCGACTGGTCCACGTACGAACGAGCCGATGACCTACTCACCACGTCGAACGCATATCTCGATTCGGGGATCGCGGAGAGCAACGGGCGGCGATTGGACTTCCCCGTTTAAAAAGGTTTGAACCCAACCACCCCCTCGCCCACAGAATTTTTTCTAAATTCGGCAGTATTCGTCGTTTTTAAAACGACTTCCCCAGCGATTCATGATCAGGTCGACTTCTCGTGGTTCGACTGCGATAGGGCGTGATGCAGTTTCAAAGTGGAATAGTTGAGCAAGTGGTGTCCAGATGATTCGATAACCACGGTCCAATAATTTGAACGCTAAGTCAACATCGTTGAAAGCCAATGGAAAGATCTCACTCAAACCACCGACTTCGAAATACGCCGATCGTCTAATTAGAGCGCACGCACCGGTGACGCCACTGCACTCGCGGGCAAACTTCAACATAAAAAATGGTCCGATACTACGCCCTGATGTCCCTCTGCAAAAATGGTCGGGCACCGGTGTCACGGAATGTCCAGCACTCTGAACCCTGCCATCTTCGAGCAGCAGTAACGGACCAACCATTGCAACATCTGGTTCTTGCATCTGGCCAAGCATCATTTCGAGCCAATTTGGGGTGATGATTTCGGTGTCATCGTTTAGCAGAACAAAAAATGGCGCATCACTGTTGACGACACCGATATTGCACTTTTCTGAAAAATTAAACGGTCTATCGTAATCGATAATTTTAAGTCGATTCGGGCTCGCTGAACGTAATCGCGAAATCACTTCATCTGGGGTGCCTTTATCAACCACAACGATTATTTCATAATTCGAATACGACGACTTTCGCTCAATGCTCTCAACGGCGTTAACAACAAGACAAGTATCAACACCAAATACGGATCTTCTCGTACCACGGGTGGGAATGATGATGCTCACTTTTGGATGATCTTTTAAGCGCCGGGTTACCTGAATTACCGAATTTCGTGACCCGTTTTCGACGACTGCGTCGATGTTGCGCCTCTCAAGATGCTCACTAACTGCCCTCATCGCAGCAATAAATGCGTGGGGTTTTTCTGTTCGCGCAACTGCTGCAGATCCAGGAATCGCTCTCCAGTGGTAGAGCACCTTTGGAACATGTGTGATCCGCGAAGTTCGCTCGACGACCCTGAGCAACAGGTCAAAGTCTTGCGAGCCATCAAATCCCTCGCGGAACCTACCTGCGGCATTGATCACGCTTGTTCGAATTACCGATAGATGTGAGCAGTAGTTTTCTGCGAGAAATCGCTCCGGTGACCACTTGGGTTTTTTAAATTCGTCGTAATGTTCGCCCTCAGGGGTTATTTTGTCTTCATCAGTGTAGATGAAATCCACTAGTGGGTGATTATCAATAGTTTCTGAAACATCGCTTAAAGCGTCGGGGTGAAGTTCATCGTCATTATCGAGAAATACTACGAATTCTCCAGAGACGAACGAAAGTGCGTCATTCGATGCGGCGACAATTCCGCCGTTTTCTGAGCGATAGTAAACCTTGATCCGCTGATCGTGCATCTGCAATTCGATTAGGCGAGTTCGAATCCACTCGTCTGTCGATTTGTCGTCAACTAGGCACCATTCCCAATCGTCGCATTGCTGAGCGTATACAGACTCGATACATTTCTCGAAAGCGTATTGTGGTGGATCGTAAACAGGTGTAACGATGCTAAAGCGCGGTGACATCGCCGTTAACTGGCGAGTCGCTTAAGTATTCGAATTGGCAACATGATCAATCGACCTATCCGCCAAGTGGCGGATTCATAAACACGGTCTAATTCTTTGGATCGCGCGACATTTGGGGCGGTCAGGCGTAGCAACTCGGATTGCGCATTTTCGAGTCGTTGAATATGGTTTAGATGACTTGCGATATGTGTCGTTGCATCGCCCAAGTTTCGTTCAGACTCGATGTACAAATTTCGAATGTATTCAACCTGCACTCGTTGTTCGCCCAATTCAGCGGCCGCACCGATTGCAAAATCTCTTGAATGAAGTAGTGCCAACTCAAGATGCATCACCTTCTCTTCGGCAATGAGCAATCTCTGGCGCAAGGATTCTGTATCTGTGAGTAGATCCTGCATCAGATTGTCAGGCGATATCGGTTGATTATCATCCATAAATGTCTGGTATTAACTGTACCGCAGCGATGCAATGGTAAGTTGTGATCAGATGCAACAGTTAAAGGACATCGCTCGGTCACGCAACTTGCTTTGGAATCTGACCTTGCGTGAGTTACGTAGTAAGTATCGGCGCTCCGTACTCGGCTGGACATGGTCGATGCTCAATCCGCTTTCGCAGATGCTTATTTATTCTTTTGTTTTCGGTGTTCTCTTCGGAGCCAAAGCCCCGGTCGGTAATCCTTCGGGGGTTAGCGCCTACAGCCTTTACTTGCTGACCGGAATCATTCCTTGGGGATTTTTCGCTCTCATCTGTGGAGTAGGTATTCAATCAATTTTAAGTAACGCAACCTTGGTGCGCAAGGTTGCGTTTGCGAGAGAGAGCCTGGTGTTCTCCCAGGTTTTGTTTTGTTTCGTGCAGTTCTCAATCGAGATGTCAATTGTCTGTATTGCTTTGACGATTGCGGGAAGCTTTGTTCTCCCGTGGCTACCAGTGACAGTGCTGTTGATGTTGCTGCTGGCAACCTTTGCCGCTGGTATTGCACTTGTATTGAGTGTCGGCGCCGTGTTCTTCAGAGATTTACCATATCTTTGGACAATCATTAACCAGTTATGGTTTTTTGCCACCCCGGTAATTTATGATCCGAAAACGTTTGACGGTAAAGTTTCAGACTTTGTCCACACGATTCTCTATTGGAATCCAACTGCAGTATTTATTCGCTCATTTCGCGCAACTACTTATAACGGCACGTCACCAAACTGGGTAGACGTTGCTTTTCTGGCTGTCGTCGCTGTCATTTCACTAGTCATCGGATTAGCGACATTCAAAAAGTTTTCGCGTCGTCTTGCCGAAGAACTTTAACTTATGATCAGCGGTGGTGACGCTCAATTTGCCAAGAAGAATTAATTGCCACGATTCCTTCTTCAATTAAATTCGTCTGGTGCACCTGAAAACGAATCCAATTTTCACAGTGGTCGTATTCTGTTGTACCCGTTGAATCTGTAATCGCAACGGATAAATAGTATGTCCCTTCGAGAATTGGTAACACAGGAATATCAAGTGTCGCAATTGCTGGGCCGTCCAATACACGAATGGAGTTAGCGCCGCGTTGGGTAGAAGTCGCCCAGACAACTTGACCATCTATTTTACTTATTTTTACTTTGAGCACTGGTGAATCAAGTCGTGCATGGGCCGTCAGTTGGCAGCGGATCTTAATTGGTGCATTTGTCTCGATCTTGTTGGCAACAGAACCATCGCTGGCGAGTAATTCAACAGCGCTAAGTCGTGCGTCTCCAGTACCCCAGCGCTCACGAGAATCGGCGTCCTTTTCGGTGTGAATGGCATAACTTCCCCCGGTATAGGCGGCGATCACTTCAGCGGCACTACCAGATTGTTTGATCTGTCCTTTCTCGAGCCAAATTGCATCCTTGCAAAGTTGTTGAACAAGCCCGAGACTGTGACTGACAACGATGATTGTTCGACCTTCACGGCGAAACTCTTCTATTTTCTCGCTGCTTTTTCGCTGGAATTCTTGATCACCGACAGAGAGAATCTCATCGATCAGCAAGATTCTCGGCTCAACATGTGCCGCAATTGAAAAACCGAGGCGTACAACCATTCCAGAAGAAAAATTCTTAACAGGTGTGTCAATAAATCGTTCAAGACCTGCGAATTCAACAATGCTTGAAAATTTTTGTTGCACGTCACGTTTCGACATGCCAAGTATTGAACCATTCAGATAAATATTTTCTGAACCGGTTAGTTCGGAGTGGAAACCAGCGCCTAGCTCAAGCAATGCCGCAATGTTGCCATCGATTTTGATGCTGCCTTTCTCTGGCGTATAGATACCTGTTAAACACTTAAGCAGCGTGGTCTTGCCAGAACCGTTGGATCCGATTATTCCTAAGGTTGATCCATGTCCAACTTCAAAAGAGATCTCATTGAGTGCCAAAAATTCTTCGTACCTGGCGCGACGACCACGCAATAAGGTCGCCTTGATATAGCGGTTGCGTTCATGGTACAACCGAAAGTTTTTCGAGACCGAATCGACGACTACGGCGGATTGATCCATATGTCCTACGCGGTCGAACTATTTGGTGGGGTTCGAAGTTTAACAAGAATTGCTTTTACGGCTGCAGGAAGTTTGTCGGTATTCCAGTTTGTGATCAGATTGTCGCAGTTTTCAACGTAGTACCTATCTTCTGCTGTTTGATTACTAAAATCTTGGTACCACGGAAGGTGCCTCGCGGTGTAAGGCGGCGCACTCCTGAGTGACTTGGCATTTTGATGTCCACTGCCAGGTCGATACATTGCAAAGGTTGTGTCAATCGGAGCAAAGTAAAAGCCAGGTAACAGTTTATTTTTCCAAAATTGCGACTCCCACGTGATTACATCAGCCTTATGTACGTAATGATCGGGCAGGTCATCGATTCGAAGCGAAAACCCAACTTTGTCGATCGTTTGCTCGGCGCGAAGTGTACTTTCGAACATGCTGAGCACATCTGAGGGTGTGTGTTCATCTGGCACAACGTCTGGGTCTGAGATTATGAAATAGCTGTCGCTCCCGAGTTCTGGCACAAGCCCGCTAAGCCATGGCGCACGATGTCCAAGATTGAATTTATTATAGAGGACCTTATGTTTCGTCGTGTCGAGAAACTCGACTAGTGGTGGGTAGGTGCTGGCATTATCACAAAGCCAGATCTCATGTTGCCCAGCATTTTCAAGCCAGGTCAGTAGTTGTTTCAGTTGAGTGAGACGATCACGAACGGTGATAATCACCGGGTATTGCCGCACCATTATCTACCTACTTGCTTTGCAGAGATCGTCGGATAAATCGAGAAAGTCGATTGGATAGACGATATAAACGCGTCGATTCATATTCGAGGACTCTATTTTTAGCGTTATTGCGTTGCGTTGTCAAAGTCTCAACCAGCAGTTTTAAACGTTCAACTTCATTGGTCAGTTTTACGAGTTCGGCTTGGATTTGTGAGCGTTGGGCGTTAGTAACTGCTAAATCTCGCGTAAGCTGACCCAAACTCGGCGCGAGAAGTTTTCGCTCCAATACAAATTCAGCGATTTTTATTTCCATGAACTGGCTGAATTCGTCGTACTTATCACGCATATTGTTGGTGTCCGCCAAGAGTTCGGTTAGAAGCGCGTCGTAGTCCTCATTGGTTGCAGCCACAGAATTATCATACCTAACTTATTTCTTCCATTTATGATGAGTGAATGCTTTGTCCGTTATGGTTTAGTTTCGTGTTGGTAAAAATTCGAGCCCTCGGTCTTACGCGATATCTTGAAAGTTTCTATGCGGTAGTCCTGCTGTTCGGTTTGACTCAGGGGCCAGTGTTATCAGTATTTTGGCGCAGCGAACAGGCGAATGCTGGATTGTCTCCGGATGTTTCGGTCTATGGCCTGTTTATGTTTCTACAAATACCTGCCGTGGTCATTCTGTTTTCGCAGCGACAACAACTAACGAAAAGGCTGTTTCCTCTTATTGCGTTGATGTCGTATCTAATGTGGATGTTTGCGTCGACATTTTGGTCAACATTGCGTTCACAAACCTTTGTTGCTTCAAGTTCATTGATCATGACAGCATTTACGGGTTTGTATTTTGCCAGCAGGTTCACAATCCGTGAACAAGTGTTACGCATTGCGGTTGCGATGCAGATTGGTTTATTGGCGTCGTGGTGGGCCGTCCACCGAAACTGGCCAGGGGTAGAGACATCTCGCGAGCAATGGAAACAAGATTGCACACCTGCAACTGGCGAAAACGGTGATATGTGCAAAATTCGTTTCGTTGGCAATTGGATCGGTATTTATTTCAACAAAAACTCACTTGCACCCGTTGCGACCGTTGGAGTGTTGAGTTTGTTGGCATTAATCTGGTGGGAAGCGCGGGATCGCTCAAAGCCGTGGTGGAAAGCCCGTGTCGCAATTCTTGCCGATGTAGTACTACTTAATTTTTTGGTTCTTAAGAAAACGGGGTCGGCAACGACGCTTGTCGCTGCATTAGTGGCGGTCGGAGTTTGGATCGGATGGTCGCTCTTGCGTCGAATTGTTCGTAGTCGTCAAGAAATTTCCGAGACGGTGAGACAAGCAATTTTTTCCGTATTTGCCGCGACTTTGGCGCTCGGTGTTTGGCTCTTTGCCAAGTACGAGTCTTCATTTGCGTCCTTACTTGGAAAAAGCTCGGGATTTGACGGTCGTACCAATTACTGGTCGGTAAGTTGGGATGCTTTTATCGAACGACCGATTATTGGCTGGGGATGGCTGGCGGCATGGTTCTCTCCAGAATTTCGTTCGACCTTGCCCGAGTCATTAACGAATGACTTTTTCAGTCACAGTGCATACCTTGAAGTACTCATGGGCGGCGGTGTAATTGCGGGATTGATGTTTCTTGGGTTTTTGCTTTGGGCCGGTGAACATTCGACCCGGGCATTTCTCGAACGAGAAGGTGGTCAGTGGTTGGTATGTATCTCGGTTTTCGTTTTGGTTTCGGCGACTCAAGAATCGTTTCTCTCTGGCAATCACTTCTTTTTCGCCTTACTAATTGCTGGTCTTACCTCGGGACTAATTGGCGAAGAGACACTTACACCAACTTCATCATAAAATCCCGTGGATCTGCTGGTGTATCGACTAGGGCATCTGGATCCAACGGTGGAGCAATTACGTGAGAGATCAGCGGGTGTTTTGGTCGCTCATCTAGTTCAAGATCACCGAAAAGTTCTTCGTGCATTTTCTCACCGACACGCAGGCCAGTAATTTCAATACTGATTCTTTGACCAGAACGTTCAATTAGTTGCTCCGCAACCTCGTAAATTCGAACTGGCGTTCCCATATCCAAAACAAGCACTTCACCAGAAAGACCGATGGCTCCTGCTTGCACCACCAACTGAACAGCCTCCGAAATCGTCATAAAATATCTGGTCACATCTTTGTGAGTAACTGTGACTGGTCCCCCGTTTGCGATTTGCTCACGGAATGTAGTTAGCACGCTTCCGCGGGAGCCAAGCACATTTCCAAATCGCACGGATATAAAAGTGCCTTTTGATGAGCTCGTACCAAAACTAGATGTGAGTCGTTCAGCGATTCGCTTTGAATAGCCAAGCACACTTATCGGATTGGCTGCTTTGTCGGTGGAAATATTAAGAAAAACATTGGTATCAAAACGTTTTGCGGCACTCAATACGTTGAGACTGCCATGAACGTTCGTCTTGTATGCCTCGGCTGGGTATTGCTCTAACAACGGTAGATGCTTTAACGCCGCCGCATGAAAAACAACCTGCGGTCGACGCTCACGAAAAACTGAGTCAACCGCTTTAGTGTCACGAATATCACAGAGAACAGTACGTGGCTTATCCAACATTGCCCGACCGTAGATCGAGAGTTCGACCTCATGCAACGCACTCTCATCTCGATCCAGCATGATCAGTTCACTCGGTGAAAACTGCGACAACTGACGGCAGAGTTCGCTGCCGATACTCCCACCTGCTCCAGTCACTAAAACTCTTTGACCAGTCACGTAATTCGTGACTTGCTCAAGGTCGATCGAAACCTGTTGTCGGCGCAATAAGTCCTCTTGTGAAATGTCACGAATATCCGTTGCGTCAACTTGGCGGTCAAGGACCCCATCAGTGGGTGGCAAGATTTTGACTTTTAATTTCGCGGCCTCAGCCAGTCGAGCGAGGTCACTCACTGCGGCAGGGTCACCAGATGGGATTGCAATCATAAAGATTTCGGCATTGGTCTGACGTTTTGCATCGGAAATCGATTCACGTGTGCCGAGTACCGATACACCCATTATCGAAAGACGCTGAGTTAGTGGATTGTCATCCAAGATTCCAACCGGAAAGTATTGTGAATTTGGGTTACGCAGTAACGCTGCGATTAGTTGTTGGCCAGCCTCACCGGCACCAAATATCAATGCACGTTTTGCAACCTCTTGATTTGGGCGGCGGGTCTGCGAAAGCATAATTCGCCATATGTAGCGAACTGCAGCGGTTGTGATTAAACCAACTAGGCCGCCGAAAACAACTGCACTCTGCGGGATTGGCCGCGTTGATTCTATGAAGTTGTTAAGAGTTGCAAGTATCGCTGTCGTGATAATTGCTGATGTGACGAGTGCGGCAACTTCGTCGAAACTTCCGTAGCGCCATCGACGACGGTAAAGACCAACTATGTAGCCAACAAAAAGTTGTATACCCCAAACGATTGGGAAAAGTACCGCCAACGCTTTGGGACTTGACTGAAGGTCACCACTCAAGCGAATAAATGTGGCGAGCAGAATTGCAAAAGTCCAAGCGACGATATCGAACAAAATTCGAATTGCAGTCGTGGTTCGTCCACCAAGTTGCCGTGCGGTAACTATTCTCGCCGTTCGCAATAAGCGTTGTGACCGTGCAACCACATGTACAGCGTAATCCTCCGATATTTACGGGTCTGATCTGACCCGAATCCTGTGCAGAGCCTGCCCGCTAGACTGACAAGACGTAAAACCCATAGAGGATCAGGTTCCTTGGATACCAAAGCACTTGGATTTGCCACCGGAATAGTCACTGACCAAGGAGAAGGCGAGAGGAATTGATGGCCCTTGGTAGTGACCTCATTGATATGTTCGCAAACCGAAAAGGTACGGTCGGAATAGTTGGTCTGGGGTATGTCGGACTTCCGCTTGCTTTGCGTTTTTCCGATTCTGGTGTGCGCGTAGTTGGTTTTGACATTGATGCACAAAAGGTGACGAAACTTATGGCGGGTGAAAGTTATATTGCCCACTTTCCCCATGAATCCGTGAAGACTGCGCTACAACAAGGATTTCGCGCGACGACAAATTTTGCAGAAGTGCGCGATTGTGATGCACTTATTCTTTGTGTGCCGACTCCGCTGACTGCACACCGTGAACCAGATTTGAGTTTCATTATTCAGACGGTTGACGCGTTAGTTCCCCACCTGCGTAGTGGCCATGTCGTATCACTTGAGAGCACGACATATCCAGGTACGACAGAAGAGATTGTCAGACCACGAATTGAATCGACTGGACTTCGTGTTGGACACGATGTATTTCTTGTCTATTCACCGGAGCGTGAAGATCCCGGTAATGCTCGATTCTCGACTCGCAGCATTCCAAAAATTGTTGGTGGCTCAACACCAATGTGCCTAAAAGTTGGCATGGCAGTTTATCAAACCGCGATTGACCAACTCGTCCCAATGAGTTCAACTCGAGCAGCAGAAATGACAAAATTATTGGAGAACATTCATCGCTCGGTAAATATTGGTCTCGTCAATGAAATGAAGATCGTCGCAGACAAGATGGGTGTCGACATATTTGAGGTGATCGATGCGGCGGCGACCAAACCATTTGGCTTCACGGCTTTTTATCCGGGGCCAGGACTTGGTGGGCACTGTATTCCGATCGATCCGTTTTATCTCACATGGAAAGCAAGAGAGTACGGGGTCAATACCCGATTTATTGAACTTGCCGGCGAAGTTAATTCGTCGATGCCCGAGTGGATTGTTGAGAAATTAAACGATGCGCTGAACTCTCAGAAAAAATCAATCAATGGCAGTCGGATATTGATTTTGGGGATCGCTTACAAGAAAAATGTCGATGACATGCGTGAGTCGCCAGCGGTAGCGATTATGGAGATACTCCGCACTCGCGGCGCGGAGATCTCGTATTCTGACCCGCATGTGCCAGTGTTTCCAAAAATGCGTGAGCATCGTTTCGAACTCACGAGTGTTGACTTGAATCCAAAATCGCTTGAGAGTTTTGACGCAATCGTTCTCACCACCAATCACGACGCCTTCAATTACGAAGAGATCTCTCGCCATGCTCGATTGATCGTTGATAGTCGAGGCGTATATCGCGGTGGTGGCCAAAACATAGTGAAGGCATAGGGTGAGCGAAGTTTTGGGCGATTCAAAGAAGGTGCGTTTTGCGCTCGTAGGTTGTGGCCGAATTTCGGCCGTCCATTTCGATGCGATGAAAACACATCGCGATTCATGTGAACTTGTTGATGTTTGTGATATTGACAGTTCTGCTCTCGCCAAAGCAGTTGCGGCAACAGGAGTGCAAGGACATCAAAGCATTGAAGATCTTTTGCAAGAATCGTCCGCTGATTGCGTTGTTGTCTCCACACCGTCGGGCCTACATGCACAGCATGTGATGCAAATTGCCACTTCCGGCCGATCCGTGATCACAGAAAAACCAATGGCGACAAAGTGGAATGACGGTTTACAAATGTTGGAGGTTTGCACGAAGGCGAGGGTTGAGTTATTTGTTGTCAAGCAGAATCGACATAATCCGACATTGGCGCTGCTCAAGCGAGCAATTGACGACGGTCGGTTTGGAAAGATCTTCGCCGTGGCTGTCAATGTGTTTTGGACTCGTCCACAGTCTTATTACGATGCCGCGCCATGGCGTGGAACTTGGGCGCTGGATGGTGGCGCGTTTATGAATCAGGCGAGTCACTATGTGGATTTGTTGGATTGGCTTATTGGCCCAGTTGATTCTGTGCATGCGATGACGGCCACTCTTGCAAGAAAAATTGAGGCAGAAGATACTGGAGTGATTAATATTCGTTGGAAGCATGGGGCACTTGGCTCAATGACCGTAACCATGCTTACCTATCCAAGTAATTACGAAGGTTCAATAACTATCCTTGGTGAGAGAGGCACCGTAAAAGTTGGTGGTATCGCCGTCAACAAGATTGAAGCCTGGGAGTTCGAAGATCATTGCGACTACGATGACTCTTTACAGCAAGCGAACTATGAGACAACGAGTGTTTACGGACACGGACATCGTTCGTATTACGCGAATGTCATTAGAAAACTTCGTGGAGAGTCGATACAAACAATTAACGGGGAGCAAGGACTCAGATCTCTTGAATTGCTCGAAGCCATCTACCGTTCGGCACGCAGCGCAGGAGTGGTTTCCCTGCCACTTTCGCGAACAAGTCAAAGTTGGAGTAACTGACAAATGACACTTTCTATCCACTCAAGTGCGGTTATCGACGAAGGCGCGATCATCGGTATCGGAACTCGCATCTGGCATTTTTGCCATGTTTCGAGGACAGCGGTGATTGGCGAAAATTGCACGCTTGGCCAAAATGTTTTTGTTGCTGACAACGTCCGAATTGGCAATAATGTAAAAATTCAAAACAATGTTTCCCTCTACGAAGGCGTGGATCTCGAAGACGATGTGTTTTGTGGTCCGAGTGTCGTCTTTACAAATGTTATAAATCCACGTGCAACAGTAAGTCGTAAAAATACTTATAAGCCGACGAGAGTCAAGCGTGGTGCGACGCTAGGTGCAAACTCTACGATCGTTTGTGGCGCGACAATCGGTATTCATGCATTTGTCGGTGCAGGCGCAGTGGTTGTCAAGGATGTTGCGGATTTTTCGCTAGTGGTTGGTGTTCCCGCTGTTCAGATCGGGTGGATGAGTCGACACGGAGAACGTTTGGACTTACCTTTGAGCGGCTTTGGAACTGCAATCTGTCCTGTAACTGGCGAGAAATATCGACTAGAAAATGGTCGAGTAGAAGTCGATCAAGGATGATGCCGTTCAACGATCTCCATGCGCAGTATGTCGCCTTGAAGGAGTCGATTGATCGACGGATTCAAGCGGTGCTTGATCACGGCCAGTACATCATGGGTCCCGAAGTCAATGAACTTGAAGAGCGCCTTGCAGATTATGTGGGCGTGTCAGATTGCGTCGCCGTAAGTAGCGGCACCGATTCGTTGTTGATCGCGATGATGGCGCTTGATATTGGACCAGGCGATGAGGTCGTTACTACGCCATTTAGTTTTATGGCGACATGCGAAACGATTTTGTTGTTGGGTGCCAAACCGGTATTTGTCGATATTTTACCTCGAACGTACAACATGAATCCAGCACTATTGCACGGGTCGATCACCGAACGTACCAAGGCGATAATGCCCGTAAGTTTGTTCGGCCAGTGTGCCGATATGCACTCAATCAATAAAGTTGCGGAAAAGCACGCGCTTCCAGTTATTGAGGATGCTGCTCAGAGTTTTGGAGCGAAACATCACGGCAAACGCTCATGTGGACTATCGATAATTGGTTCGACCAGTTTTTTCCCTAGCAAACCGCTTGGCTGTTACGGGGACGGCGGAGCGCTCTTTACAGATGACAAGGATTTAGCACGAAAATTTAGAGAAATTCGCGCGCATGGTTCATTGAAGCGTTATCACCATACTCGTGTCGGCATAAATGGTCGGATCGACACGATTCAGGCCGCCATTTTGCTTGCCAAACTTGAACGCTTTGATTGGGAATTAAATCAACGAGAGATTGTGGCGCAGAGGTACACCCAGGCGATTCAAAGCAGTTCGATGGTCACGACCCCGTTTGTGGATCCAGCGAACACGAGTGTGTACGCGCAATATACGGTTGAAGTTGCTGATCGCAATAATTATCTTGATCGCCTACGCAAGTGTGACATACCGACGGCTGTTCATTATCCAACGCCACTTCATATGCAACCAGTGATGACGGGCATGGGTTTTGAACTTGGAATGTTTCCAGTTGCCGAACGTGCAGCCGAATCTGTGTTTAGTCTTCCAATGGGACCTGATTTAAAGGTGGTTGATCAAGACCGTGTGGTCAAGGCACTTTTAGAATGACAAAATTTGTTTCTTCTGAACGCTTAGCACCAATCCGCCGCTTATGGCAGATGCTTGTTCCGCGCGAACGGAAAATTATAGTTCTACTGCTATTGATGACGTTTGTTTCAATGTTCTTTGAGACTTTAGGAATCGGACTGATCATTCCGGCAGTCGGGTTACTTACGAAACCTGATTACGTGACAAGTTTTCCATTTATCAATGATCTGGTTGGCGACTTAAGTCGTTCAAACCTGATCCTTTTGGGAATGGGTGCGCTCGTATCTGTCTACGTGATAAAGAATATTTTTCTTGTGTTCTTTTTGTGGATCCAGTCGTTATTCGGGATGAAAATCCAGATGCGTCTATCTCGTGAATTATTCCGCAAATATCTGCATTTACCGTATATCTCTCACCTTGAAAACAATTCTGCAACGCTAATTCGAAATATTGAGATTTGCGGAAACGTCAGTCGCTACGGCATCGAACCAATGATGCTTTTGATCACGGAAAGCCTCGTGCTTGCGAGCATTGTTGGACTTTTGATCGTTGTTGAACCACTTGGCGCAATTAGCGCGATATCAATCTTGGGAATAGCAACTGGTCTTTATCAACGAGCGACGAAAACCCGAATTAAACGTTGGAGCCAACTTCAGATTGAGCACATGTCGAGCCGTTTTCAACACATGCAACAGGGACTTGGTGGTATCAAGGATGTCATCCTGTTAGGGCGAGAGAGAGAATTTCTTAGCCAGTACGAGTACCACAATGTTAAAAATGCAGAGATTAGTCGACGGTTTTCAATTGTTCAGCAACTTCCAAGAATGTGGATGGAGACGCTTGCTGTAAGTGGTCTTGGATTGCTGGTATTTATTATGATCTCACAAGATCAGAGCGTTGATCAGATTCTGCCGAAATTGGCACTATTTGGTGCTGCCGCTTTTCGACTTATGCCCTCAGCAAGTCGAATTCTAAACTCAGTGCAAAATCTCTCGTATGGTCGATCAACAATTGACACGCTTAGCACGGAGTTTGGTCTGTCTGAGCGTGAACTTCCAGTAAATAATTTCAAACGTATTCCACTATCAGTTAGCCTGGCACTAAATAACATCAATTTTCAGTACCCAACGGCTCCCAAATTGTCGATCGATAATGTTTCTTTAACCGTTCGTTGCGGTGAGTCAGTCGGATTTGTGGGTACGAGCGGCGCCGGGAAAAGCACACTTGTGGACATACTTTTGGGACTTCTTCGCCCTTCTAGTGGGACGGTTTGTGTAGATGGCTCAAATATCTATGGCAATCTTCGAAATTGGCAAGACCAACTCGGCTATGTTCCGCAGTCGATCTATCTAACGGATGACACTCTTCGGAGGAATGTCGCATTTGGTCTCGCTGACGAGGAAATCTCTGAGTCAGCAGTGTGGCGGGCACTTGAAGTAGCGCAACTAGACGTATTTATCAAGACATTGCCAGATCTATTGGACACGGTCGTTGGTGAAAGGGGAGTGAGATTGTCGGGTGGCCAGCGACAAAGAATAGGAATTGCTAGAGCTCTTTACCACGATCCTTCAGTATTGGTTCTTGATGAAGCAACCAGTTCTCTGGATATTGAAACAGAACATGGGGTCATGGAAGCAGTTAATTTGTTACACGGCACCAAGACGATCATCATTGTTGCGCACCGACTTAGCACTGTTGAGTACTGCGATCGTCTGTATCGCCTTGAGGATGGTCGTATCGTGCAAGAGGGTTCATTTAGCGAAGTGGTTGGATCATTTCGCCCCGACGGAAAATAGTTTGGCATCAAAAACGTGACATCCAGTAAGTCGTTCGATGTAATTGTCATTGGTGGGGGCATCGTCGGTCTTGCATCTGCGGTTGCCGTACTTGAGCATCATCCTGGTGTCCGACTAGTGGTGATAGAAAAAGAATCAAAATTGGCTGCCCACCAAACTGGTCGAAACAGCGGCGTGATTCATTCCGGTTTGTATTACAAGCCGGGATCATTAAAGGCGCAAAATTGTCGAAAAGGTTATGAAATGTTGCTCAGGTTTTGCCAAGAAGAGTTGGTGACCCATGAAATATGTGGAAAAATAGTTGTTGCGACACGAGAAGATGAATTTTCTGGATTAGAAGAACTAGCCAGGCGTGGCAAAGCAAACGGACTGGCTGGAATCCAGTATTTGTCTGCAAGCGAAATCAAAGATCGTGAGCCGTACTGTGCTGGAAAGCGGGGACTTTATATTCCTCAGACAGGCATCGTGGATTACAGGCAAGTATGCGAGAAACTTGCGCTTCGCATTGGCAAACTTGGCGGAGAAATTCTACTTGGAGAAAAAGTTGAGAATATTTCTTCAACGCTTGGACGAGAGCAAATTTCTACGAGCCATAGTTCGTTTGACGCGAAGGTCGTTGTGGCATGTGCTGGTCTTCAGTCAGATCGACTTGCAACAAGTGTGAGTCGTGACCTCGATTTACGAATCCTTCCATTTCGGGGAGAGTATTTTTCGCTCCGGGCTTCAGCACAACGACTTGTAAAGAATTTGATTTATCCGACCCCTGATCCGACGTTTCCTTTTTTGGGAGTCCATTTCACGCGCATGGTTGATGGCTCGGTTGAATGCGGTCCAAATGCGGTTTTGGCCCTAGCCAGAGAGGGATATCTAAAAACTGATTTTAACCTACGTGATATTTGGGAGACAATCAGTTGGCCAGGATTCCGTCAAGTTGCGCGACAGCATTGGAAGATGGGGATTGGCGAATATAAAAGATCGATATTCAAGTCCGCGTTCGTAAGTGCGTTGCAACGACTCGTGCCAGAGATAACAAAAGATGACCTAGTGCCTACAGATGCAGGGATTAGGGCTCAAGCATGTAGCCGAGATGGGAAGTTGCTTGACGACTTTGAGATTCGAACAATTGGTCGAACTGTGCACATTTGTAATGCACCTTCACCTGCTGCGACAGCATCCCTATCTATAGGTGAGCATATTGCCGACCAAGTCTCACCACTACTCAAGTCATGATCCAGTTGTTTCTCTAGAATGCTCTTTGGTCGAACTAAACTTTAGTCATTACATCGGGAGAGTTTCAAACTGTATGAGCCATGTAGATAAATTTTTTAAGGGTGCTATTGATATTTGTAACCGTATTGATGCCAAGACGATTGACGATATTGCCGAATTTCTGAGGCTTCTCAGAGACCGGTCTGGTCGACTTTTTATACTTGGCGTTGGGGGAAGTGCTGGGAACGCAAGCCATGCCGTCAACGACTTTAGAAAACTTTGTGGGATTGAAGCCTATGCACCAACCGACAACGTCTCGGAATTGACTGCTCGCACAAATGATGAGGGTTGGGAAACGGTGTTCTCGGCTTGGTTGACGACAAGCAAGATCTCCAAAAATGATGCGGTATTGATCTTTTCAGTTGGAGGCGGAAGTATTGAGCGAAATGTGAGTATGAATATTGTTAAGGCACTTGAGTTATCAAAACAGTGCGGCGCGACAATAATTGGAATCGTTGGTAGAGATGGGGGTTATACGGCAAAAGTTGCTGATTATTGCGTGATTATTCCCGTTGTAGATTCGGCGCTCGTAACGCCGCACGCTGAGGCATTTCAAGCAGTTGTTTGGCACTGTCTTGTCTCACATCCGTCTTTGCAAATTGTCCCGACAAAGTGGTAAACAAAAGTTTACGACGAGCAGTTTTTCTGGATCGTGATGGAGTTTTAGTAAAACCAGATTTTCGTGAGGGTCGTTCGTTTGCAGCAAGAACTTTAACCGAGTTTTCTATCTACCCCTACGCCAAAGATTGCGTTCACCGGCTGCAGACCCTCGGTTTTCTCGTTGTGGTTGTTACAAATCAGCCTGATGTGACTGCTGGTTTTTTGTCGGTTGAAACGGTTGAAGAAATGCACCGTTTGTTACTCGACGAGACAGGGGTTGATGACATTGAGGTCTGTTATGACTCAAGGGAAAAACCAACACGGCGGCGAAAGCCACAACCAGGGATGCTTGAAGATTCTGCAGCGAAACTAAATATTGACCCTCTCGTAAGTTATATGGTTGGCGATCGGGAAATAGACATTGAGGCCGGCAACCAAATTGGATGCACAACAATATTCGTAGATCTCGGGTACACCGCTTACGATGCACCACACGGCCAAGCAATCTCGGTACTCTCGCTCGTTGATGCGGTAGCGTGGATATGTTCGCGAGAAAACTTGACGCCTACCTAATTATGAGCATCTCCCCTTTATTACAACAATTAAAGATAAAGATTTTTGCTGATGGAGCCGACATCAACGGCATCGTTGCAATGTCAAAGGATCCGCTGATTAAGGGGTTCACGACCAATCCGACATTGATGAAAAGAGCCGGAGTAGAGAGCTACGAAGGTTTCGCCCGTCAACTGTTGTCGCTGATAACAGATCGACCAGTGTCTCTTGAAGTGTTTGATGATGAATTCTCCGAAATGGAACGTCAAGCACTGATGATTTCTTCTTGGGGAACAAATGTCAATGTGAAGATACCGATTACGAATACCCGCGGGGAGAGCTCCGCGCCGCTTATCGGTCGATTGGCAAACCAAGGAGTGCATGTGAATGTGACTGCGATAATGACGCACTCACAGATTGAAGAAGTTGTTGATCAAATGCCCGACGGGCAACCGGTGATCATCTCGGTCTTTGCGGGGCGAATTGCCGACACGGGCGTTGACCCTGTGCCGCATATGAAACACGCACTACAACTTTTAAAATCGAAGCCAGATGCCGAGTTGTTGTGGGCTAGCCCTCGGGAATTGCTGAATGTCTTTCAGGCCGATGAGGTTGGTTGTCACATCATTACTGCGACAAATGATGTTTTGGCAAAATTGGTTCTAGTTGGTAAGGGTCTTGACGAATATTCGCTTGACACTGTGAAGATGTTCTACAACGACGCACGCGGCGCTGGCTACAATATTTAGACACTGTTGCGCATTGATATCCGAAAGTGGGTGAGCAAGTGAAGCATGTCTTAGTCACTGGAGGAGCTGGTTATGTCGGCAGTCTTCTTTGTCCCCAACTACTTGACCTCGGTTACAAAGTGACCGTGTACGACATGTGCTTCTTTGGTTCGGATTTTTTGCCACAAACAAATCCAAATTTTAAGTTGATAAAGGGTGATCTTCGAGACCAAAATGCGCTTTCCAAGGCTTTCGTCGGTGTCGACACTGTGATCAATCTGGCATGTATTTCGAATGATGCGAGTTTTGAACTCGATGAGCAACTCAGCACATCGGTCAACCTTGAGGCATTTGAGCCGATGGTTATTGCGGCAAAGAAGGCTGGGGTAACTCGTTTTATCTATGCATCGTCAAGTTCTGTTTACGGGGTATCCGATAAACCAGACGTCACCGAAGATCATCCACTTGTGCCACTCACTTTATACAACAAGTACAAGGGGATGTGCGAACCGTTGTTGTTCAAACATCAATCGGAGGATTTTGTATGCGTGACAATTCGTCCCGCGACGCTTTGTGGTTGGGCGCCACGACAGCGGCTTGATTTGTCGGTGAATATTCTTACCAATCACGCTGTTAACAATAAGAAGATCACTGTTTTCGGTGGATCTCAACTTCGTCCGAATCTGCACGTACAAGATATGTGTGATCTCTATAAGTTGTTGTTAGAAATTGATTCAAACAAGATCGCTGGAAAAACGTTTAATTGTGGTTTTCAAAATATGTCGATTGCCGATATTGCCGATATTGTGCGTAAAACGGTTATGTCCGTGATGCCAGAACTTGGCGATATCGGTATTGTATTTGCGCCATCGGACGACATTCGTTCATACCATATTAATTCAGAAAAGATTCAAAACGAACTTGGTTTTCGCCCTAGATTTACAATCGAAGACGCTGTTCGCGATCTGTGCAAAGCATTCAAGCGCGGTGACCTTAAGAGTTCGATGACTGACGACAGGTACTACAACGTCAAGATGTTGAAGACGCAAAACACTGCATGAGCAGTGCCAAGATCGCAGTCGTCACCGGTGGTGCGGGCTTCATTGGAAGCCACATGGTTGATCTTCTACTGCAAGAAGGTTTTGTGGTACGAGTTATCGATAATTTGTCTGGTGGTCGTGAGTCAAATCTCTCGCACCATTCAGCAAATTCTCAGATGTCTTTGTTGGTTACAGATATCCGCAAATTAGAGCCGCTACATGCGGTATTCAAGGGTGCGACATTTATTTTTCACTTTGCTGGAATCGGCGACATAGTGCCATCCATTGAAAATCCAATTGAGTACATGGAAGTAAATATTCAAGGGACTGTGCGGATGTTGGAGGCTGGTCGAGCGAACTCGGTACAAAAATTCGTCTATGCAGCATCTTCATCCTGTTACGGACTTGCCAGCGTGCCAACGACGGAGTCACATCCACTTAGTCCTCAATATCCGTATGCGTTGTCAAAATTACTTGGCGAGCAGGCAGCTTTTCACTGGCATCGTGTCTATGGACTACCAGTTAACTCCGTCAGAATATTTAATGCATATGGAACACGTTCGAGAACGTCAGGTGTTTATGGTGCAGTATTTGGTGTGTTCTTGCGCCAGAAACTTGCGGGTCGACCTTTCACAGTTGTTGGCGACGGTACACAGCGTCGCGATTTTGTATATGTTTCGGATGTAGCCAAAGCGTTTTATGCTGCAGCAATAACAGAAATTGTTGGTCGACATTGGAATTTGGGAGCAGGTAACCCACAGTCAATAAATCGTTTGACCGAACTTTTGGTGGGCGATGTTGAGTACATACCCAAGCGTCCAGGGGAGCCGGAATGTACATGGGCCGATATCACCGCGATTTCCAACGACTTGCAGTGGTTTCCTCTCGTGGACTTTGAAGAAGGAATTGGCAGAATGATGCTGGACATAGAGCGCTGGCGGGACGCTCCATTGTGGGACCCTGAGTCGATCAAACAAGCAACGACTACATGGTTTAAATATCTTGCCAAGGACCAATCATGACACCGTTGACACTCAGAGAAATGTTCGCGCACAAGATTAAGACGCTTGAAGAACTTTTATCTGCTGTTGGAAACCGACCTCGTGAAAAAAAAGTAATTATGTGCCACGGCACTTTTGATGTCGTTCATCCCGGCCATCTTGGCCATCTTGTTTATGCAAAATCAAAGGCAGAAGTTCTTATTGCAAGTGTGACTGCGGATCGACATATTACGAAAGGTGACCATCGACCACACGTGCCACAGGATTTACGGGCTGCCAATCTTGCAGCATTCGAATTTGTTGATTATGTGTTGATTGACGAGAATGCAACACCGATCGAAACACTGAAAATGCTTCAGCCAGATTTCTTTGTTAAGGGCTATGAGTACAACGCCCAAGGCATGCACCCGAAGACCGCAGAAGAATTGGCGACGATCGAAGCTTACGGTGGCGAAATTATTTTTTCGCCAGGTGACATTGTCTATTCGTCGTCACGTCTTATAAATTTGGCGCCACCAGAAATTAAATTAGAAAAACTTATGAACTTAATGGAGCGAGAGGGAGTCTCATTCGCCGATCTAAGAGCAACTCTCATAGGAATGAAGAGTAAAACGGTTCATGTCATTGGGGACACGATTGTTGACTCGTACACCCGTTGCGCAATGGTCGGCGGGCAAACGAAAACTCCAACTCTCAGCGTCCTATTCGAAGAACGGGAGGACTTTGTTGGTGGTGCGGGGGTGGTTGCAAAACACTTGCGATGTGCCGGCGCAAATGTGACATTTACAACTGTGTTGGGTGATGACGACCTCGGAAAATTTGTTGCCCACGACCTGGAATCTGCTCAAGTTGTAACAAACTTGATTATTGATAAGACCCGACCAACTACCAATAAAAATGCAGTGATTGCAGGTGGGTATCGACTTTTGAAAATCGACACTCTTGACAATCGTGCAATTGCGGAGAATATTCTTTCATCTCTTGTCGATCGCATCGCGACTAAGTCAACTGATGCCGTCGTATTTTGTGATTTTCGACATGGAATATTTAACCGATCGACTATCCCAAGATTGTCGGCTGCGATTCCAAAAGATGCTTTCAAAGTTGCTGACAGCCAGGTAGCCAGTCGCTGGGGAAATATAACGGAATTTCAAGAATTTGATCTGATAACTCCCAATGAGCGGGAGGCACGATTTGCGCTTGGCGATCAAGATTCCGGAATTCGACCACTTGCACATGACCTCTATCTGGCTGCCCGTTGTAAGACATTGATTTTAAAACTTGGCGATCGGGGGATACTGACGTCAAAGCATCAGCGCCTTGACGACATTGACACATGGTTTGTCGTCGATAGTTTTAGCGATCATGTAGTTGATCCAGTTGGCGCCGGAGATGCTCTTTTGGCTTATGCCACTTTGGCGATGCTCGTAAGTAAATCAGTTGCTCAAGCCTCAATTCTTGGTTCATTAGCGGCTGCATGTGAGTGTGAGCAGGATGGCAATATCCCAGTAACACCACAGGCGATAGAAGCGAAACTTCGTACCATCGAGGATCAAATTTCATTCAGAGTTTCCTAGGCAATTCTCAGAGGTAAGGTCTTTACGTGCGTGTCGTAGTTGTGGGCCTTGGAGTGCAGGGTCGTAAACGTCGCGATATTGCAGGCGTTGACTGTATCGCAACGGTAGATGTGGAAAACACGAGTGCTGACTTTAGCGATATTAAATCTGTACCTCTGGAGAGTTTTGATGCGGCTCTGTGTTGCATCCCAGACTCGCCAAAGTTTGAGATCATTAGGTATCTGCTTGAAAATAAAAAACACGTACTTGTGGAAAAGCCTCTTTGGACAACAACGGACCTGAAGATCGAAGAGCTTCAAAAAATAGCGCTAAATAACTCTGTAATTTGTTATACCGCCTACAATCATCGATTCGAACCCCACTATGTTTCGGCAAAGAAGATTATTGAATCCGGGAAACTTGGAAAGATCTATCACTGCCGAGTTTTCTACGGCAATGGGACGGCGCGACAAGTTCGGGATTCGGCATGGAGGGACCACGGCTCTGGTGTTCTCCACGATCTAGGCAGTCACATGTTGGATACGGCGATTTACTGGTTCGGTTCGCTAAACGAGGACTTAAAAATTTACTCGAGCCGTAGATTTGAAAATCTATCGCCTGACCATGTGGTTTTTGGTGGCTCGACAAAAAATGGTGTTCAGATGGAAATCGAGGTCACTTTATTGTCCTGGAGGAATCATTTTACTTGTGATATTTATGCGGAAAATGGAAGTTTACATATTGAGTCACTTTGTAAATGGGGTCCGACTCGGTTTATTCATCGAACAAGAGTTCTCCCAAGCGGGCGACCGATAGAAGTTGTGGATGATCTAGAGCAGGCGGATCCAACATGGTTGAACGAGTATGACTATTTTAAGAAGTTAGTCAGCAGTGGTACAACCAACTTGACGACAGATGTTTGGATTAACAAAGTTTTGCGGACACTTGGTGAAGAAGCAATAAGAATGGCGTCATTATGACTTCGGTCGGGGTAATCGGCCAATCTCATCTTGGTTTTGTGACCGCGGCAGCAATAGCGTCAAGGGGCTTTGCGGTGGTTGGGTTCGATACGGACAGTGGATTGATTGAGAACCTGCAACATGGAAAGTCACAAATTGATGAACCCGGGTTGGTTGATTTACTTAAGCAAGTTAAGCCAAATTTGGTCTTTAGCGATACGCCGAGCGATCTTCGAAAGTGTTCGGTTATCTTTGCAGCATTGGATGTGGTGACGGACGATAAAGGACAAAGCAATACGGAGTCACTTGAATCTCTAATCAAGGTTGCGATGGCTCATATCAACGATGATGCAGTACTAGTGATCATGTCACAAGTTTCGCCAGGATTTACCAGGTTGATAAATTTTGATGTTCGTCGGTTGTTTTATCAAGTTGAAACCCTGATTTTTGGTCAAGCAGTAGAACGCGCAACTCGGCCAGAGCGATTCATCGTTGGATGTGCGAATCCATTCACAGTTCTTCCAACTGCGTATCAATCTGTATTGAACAGTTTTGGTTGTCCGATCCTGCCAATGCGTTATGAAAGTGCAGAACTTGCAAAAATTGCAATCAACGTATTGCTCGTGGCTTCTGTTACCACGGCAAATACTTTGGCGGAGATCTGCGAGCACATCGGCGCCGACTGGATGGAGATAGTGCCTGCTCTGCGTCTCGATAAACGAATTGGAAACGCGAGTTATATCCAACCTGGACTTGGTATCGCTGGGGGAAACTTAGAGCGTGATCTAGCGACCGTACTTAAATTGTCCAATGAGCATTCAACTGAGAGTTCGGTAGTTCGGGCTTTCTTGGCGAATAGTTTGCATCGCCGAGATTGGGTGCGGTCGGTAATTGACGCTGAGCCCGTTCTAATGCTTGACGAAGCTTGTGTCGCGGTCTTAGGTCTTGCCTATAAGGAAAATACGAACAGTACAAAGAACTCGCAAGCCGTTGAGTTTCTATTTGGTTGGTCTCCTCGGCTAGCAAGAGTTCATGATCCGTTGGTAAGGTTTCCATTAATTCCGGGCGTCGTACAGTGTGCGAGTGCCAGTGAAGCGATGAATGGCGCGGATGCAGTTGTGATTATGACTCCTTGGGATGAATACCGGAGAATTGAACCGACTCAGATTGCGAAAAACTTGAGGGGGAGAATCGTGCTTGACCCGTATCGAGTTCTTAACTCTGAACAGGTCACGAAAGCCGGACTCAGGTACTACACGTTAGGTATGTCGATGAGAGATGCAAAGTAGGACGATTTAGAAATGCTTCAACATAAAGTAACGCCGAGTCTACGACCGACACGCGTGGTTGTAATTGGCGCAGGCGGATTTGTCGGGCGTGCCCTAGTGCAATGTCTCGAACAAGAAAAAACTCCGGTTATTGCTGTGACGCGTCAGGACGTAGATCTACTAGGGCCAGATGCGGAAATTTACTTCTCGCAACTGCTTACCGAGGATGACTCGGTAGTTTTTGCGGCTGCTGAGGCCCCGTGTAAAGATCCGGAAATGTTGATTCGAAATATCGCGATGATGACTCCGATTCTTAGGACGATTCAAAAAGTAAAGCCTCGACATGTTGTTTATCTCAGTTCGGATGCCGTGTATCTCGACAGTGATCGTCCACTAAATGAGCAATCACCAGCCGCCCCTGGTTCGTTGCACGGCGCGATGCATCTTTCCCGAGAGTTGATGATCGCCTACGTTTATGCGGACAACCTATGTATTGTTCGACCGACATTGATATATGGAGACGCTGATCCGCACAATGGATATGGCCCAAATCGGTTTCGCCGACTTGTCGCGCAAGGTAAGGAAGTTATTCTTTTCGGCGACGGGGAAGAAAAAAGAGATCATGTTTCGATAGATGACGTGGCCGAATTATTGCGAAGAATTATTTGGTCGCAATCGGTGGGTATTTTAAATATTGCCACCGGAACTGTTTTGTCGTTTCGAGAGATTGCGCAGGCACTAATTGAGAACACTACTGGCGACTCGATCATTGGTACATCAGCACGGTTTGGTCCAATGCCCCACAATGGGTATCGCGCATTTGATCCGACTGCGACCTACCGGGCATTTCCCGATTTCCAATATCGTCAATTTCTTGAAGTGGTCGGGACTCAGACTGGGTCGGGTCAGTGAGACAAGAGATAAATCTTCTCCGTTCGATTCAAAAACCAAAACGCAACGTTGCTTTGCGACAGAATTCGAAATCAGATGAAAACATTCGGATAGCGCGCGAATATGGCGAGATGTACTTTGATGGCCCAAGAGAGTTCGGTTATGGGGGATATCTAGATGATGGTCGGTGGAAAGGTGTGGCCGTTGACATTGTTGAGCACTTCAAACTCCGTAAAGGCGACAAACTTTTGGATGTTGGAGCTGCCAAGGGTTTCCTCGTATACGAACTAGTTGAACTTGGCATCGACGCAATCGGGATTGATATTTCAAAGTATGCGCTTGAGCATTGCAAACCTGAGATCGCTTCGAGAATGAATCATGCTTCGGCAGATAATTTACCGTTCTTGGACGGAAGTTTTCAGTGTGTTATCTCGCTTGACACGATTCATAATTTGGATCGGAACCAGGCGAAAGTTGCATTGCGAGAAATTCAACGATTATCGGGTGGACGGTCGTATGTCAAGGTCGATTCGTACCACACTCCTGAACAGAAGGAAATTTTTGAGAGTTGGGTTCTAACCGCGAAGTTTCATGACTATCCATCGGGATGGTTGCAACTATTTGACGAAGCATCGTACACCGGAGATTATTTCTGGACGATAATCGAATAGACTTGTGTTCAACAAGAAATCCGCCTTCGAAAAAGGGGAAGATGTGTCGAGAAAAACGTATGTAGTTCTTGGTGGCGGTGGATCTTTCGGGATTCACACGGCAATTTATTTGCTCGAACATGCATCACCAAAGAAAGTGATCGGTGTAGGTCGAAACCCTTTGAGACCGGAACCATTTTCGCTCAATGTTGATCAGCGAGATCGGTACGAATATCATGCCTTGCACATAACTCACGAACTAGATCTGTTACTCGAGTTGCTTGATCGCGAACAGCCAGAGGTAATCATCAATTTTGCCGCCCAAGGTGAGGGTGCCGTGTCATGGAAGCACTCCTGGCGTTTTTTTGAAACGAATTCGATGGCACTCGCCCGTTTAGCCGAGGAGCTAGAAAAAAGGAAATGGTTACAACGATTCATCCAAATTGGAACATCTGAAATGTATGGATCCGTTGATCGGGCAGTTACCGAGAGTGAACCGATCAAGCCAACAAGCCCGTATGCCGCATCAAAAGTGGCATTTGACATGTATCTCGAGAGCGTTTTCCGGTTCAAGAAATTTCCAATGAATATCATTCGTCCGAGCAATTGCTATTGCCCAGGTCAATTGCTCCATCGAGTGATTCCAAAAACAGTTTGGTGTGGACTAACTGGTAACAAATTGCCGTTACATGGCGGCGGCAAGGCAGAAAAGTCGTATTTGCATGCGAGGGATCTGGCAAGAGCGATTCATTTGGTTGACGAACTTGCACCACTCGGAACTACTTATAATGCCGGTCCACTTCTGCCAACTTCGATTCGAGAAGTTGTCGAGAGAACTGCTCATGCTCTGGGTATGAAATTTGAAGATGTCTGCGAATTAAGTGAAGATCGCTTTGGCCAGGATTCCCGATATTGGTTGGATTCATCGGCGATAAAGAAGGATGTCGGTTGGGAGCCAATGATTGGTTGGGACGAGGGTTTAGCGGAGATGGTGGCGTGGGGTCATCAATATCAAGAGCAGATTCATGATTGGCCGACCGATTATGTACTGCGTGCTTAGGAAGCCAGTCAACATTAGATGACCAATTCTGCGAAAGGTGAATCTAGTCGAGGCAACGCAAAAATTCGTTGTAGAAATTATCGTCGGAAGATACTGGACATTTCGCAAAAGGTTTCGGCGCTTCACATTGCTCCGGCATTTTCTTGCACAGAAATTGTTGATGCTATCTATAACGAGGTAATGCGAATTGGAAGTCAACCAGAAACTGACGACATTTTTTTGATGTCGAAGGGTCATGGTTGCATGATTCAGTATGTGATTCTTGAAGAGAGGGGCGTCTTGTCGTCTCAGGATTTGGAACTTTATTGCAAACCCGCAGGTCGGCTTGGCGCTCATCCAGATTATGGAATTCCTGGAATAGCGGCTTCAACGGGATCGCTTGGTCATGGGCTTGGGATCGCAGTTGGTCAGGCGTATGCCGAGTACCTAAAAGGAACTTCGTTGCGGCTATTTTGTGTTCTGTCCGACGGGGAGTTACAAGAAGGTTCGACCTGGGAAGCAATGTTGATGGCTGGAAATTTGAAACTCAACAACCTTGTCGCAGTTGTTGATAATAATGATTTCACGGGTCTTGAACGTATGAGCACAGGGCACCCCGCGTTTTATCCACTTATCGAAAAAGGTCAAGCATTCGGTTGGGATGTGGAAGAAGTTAATGGGCATGATTCGCTTGAACTTGTAACTGCGCTGAAGAAATTATCCGACAAGCCCCGATTGATAATTGCCCGCACAGTTAAGGGTAAGGGTGTCGGGTTTATGGAGAGTGAACCAATCTGGCATTATCGCTCGCCAAGTGGAACGGAATATGAGCAGGCGATTCGTGAACTTGAAAGCGATTTGTCGTGAGGAATCGTTTTGCAGAGGTGTTTTACGAACTCGGGAGTCAAGATTCCAGAATTTGCCTTATTGTCGCTGATATTTCCCCGGCTGGATCGATTGCCAAGTTTCGTAGTGAATACCCCGAGCGTTTCATAAATACTGGCGTCTCTGAACAAATCATGATTGGCATGGCCGCTGGTATGGCTCAGCGTGGGTTGCGTCCATTTGCTTACACGATTGCGACTTTCGCTCTCTATCGACCTTTTGAAATGGTTCGTGACGATCTATGTTATCAGAATCTGCCCGTGACGATCGTCGGAATTGGCGGCGGTGTTTCCTACTCGACACTTGGAGCAACTCATCACGCTCAAGAAGATGTAGCAATCGCAATGTCAATTCCGAATATGAATATCATCGCACCTTGTGACCCAAGCGAAACTGCGGAAGCTACTAAGTGGTGCGCAACGCAGAATGTTGGGCCGGTATATCTGCGTCTTGGCAAGGCAGGAGAGCCAGATTTGACGAGCCAAGCAATCGACCCTTGGCAATTCGGCAAGGTTCGTAGAATCAAGCGCGGCACCGATGTGTGTATTTTGACTTACGGTGTGATCACAAAAAGTGCGGTCGAACTGTCCAATCGTCTTGATGCGATCGGGAGGTCTTGCTGTGTAACAACCGTTCCCACTCTTAAGCCTCTGGATCGAGAAGGAATTGCCTCTGTTCTATCTTCCTTTTCGGATGTCGTGATAATCGAAGAATGCGTTAGTCGCGCGCTAACTATGGAAGTCAAGGCATTGGCTTTTGATTGTGGCTCGCGTTGTGCGATCAAGAGTTTTTCGCTGAAGGACGAATTCATTCATATATATGGCACTCACGATGATCTCCTTAGCGCGCATGGACTTTCTGTAGAGACGATGTTCAATGTTTTGAAGTCCTGAGGCCAGATTGAGCGTTGGATGAAGTCACCTGAACGAATTGTTGTGGTTGGGGCCCATGGTTTAGTAGGTGCCTCGTTAGTCAAGGTGCTGAGTCAACAATTTGAAGTGACATCTATAGTCCGAAATGTGCGAGGTAATGAAACTGGTCAGGTTCGTGAAGTCAATCTTGAATCCTTTCAAGTCAGTGAAATCCCAATGGCTGACTGGACGATTTACTGTGCCGGTACCAACGGCTTTTCTGCGGCCAGGATGTTTCCTGAAAAGTCTTTAAGGGTGAATGTCGAAGCCCCCGTAAAAATTGCCGAAGCTTGCAAAAGTGCGAATAATCGATTTTTGTACCTGTCGTCAAACGCGGTTTTTGATTGTCTTGAGCCTCAAATGGCGATTGATCGCATTCATGCTCCACGAGGTATCTATGGTTTGCATAAGTCATTGGCCGAAAAGAAACTCCGAAAATTGTCGGTTGTAGTTATTTTGAGACTTGGCAAAATTGTCGACCCAGATGGTCTAGTCAGTCAATGGAAGAATTCGTTACTTAAAAATGACGGTATTAGTGCGGTGGTCAATCACTCGATAAGTCCATTACACCTTAAAAGCGTGACCGAAATAATTGAAAAAATTATTCGGATTGATGCTTCTGGTATATATCAGATATCTGCATCGGACGATATTACATATTTTCAATTGGCAGAATTGATTGCGACTAGTTTGAGTATCGGCGTGGAGCGCGTATCGCCAGTTACCGCGGTTCAGATCGGCATACATCCAGACGAGGTCATGGCGTTTGCTTCAATGGATACCGTTCGAGCATCGGAAGATTTAGGATTCCAAGCGTCATCCTCAAAAGACACAATTCTTAATTCAATCGGAGTACCTTGAGCAAGTTATTGAGTCGTATTTGGCGTTGGTTAGGAAATTCTGCTTTTGGCGATCGGTTTGTTTCATGGCGCAGTCAGCGACCCGATTTGGTGCAGTTAAGGAATAATTCCGTGGATTCTCGTGAAATGCGACATGTTGTGACATGGGATCAATTTGTGTCCCCACCGACAATTGGAGATCTTGTCGAAGTGATGATGCTCGCAAGATGGATCGCAAGTCAAGGGCGTAGAACACTATTTGTTGTAGTGACTGGGGAGTATCGACAAGATTGGCCGTTAAGTGATCACCAAATATTTGAGTCAACTCAAATTGAAATCGCAAAACGTCTTGCATTGCGACATCAGATTGATGTTTTGCAAATGACTTGGGATGAGTTTGAATCTCGGATCTTGATCGACCCAGACGCGTACATTGTGTTTCGTAATCGGGTGGAAGTTCGAAAAGAGATTTACACACGATCGCTATCTTTGCTCAATCGTTTGGTAGCCAAGGACAAAGAAAAGCGACGAGATCAGTGGCTTCTTGACAGTTCCGAACTGTCGACATCTGTCTTGAATTCGTCCAAAATATTTATCGGTGGCGATTATGTGGCGTGGGGTGTTCGTAACCGCGCAGTGTCTCCGGAGCGAAATATTGGAGAGAGTGAGTTTCGGTTGCTTTATCTTGCTTTGCTAAATCGGTCACGTGGATCACCAATAGTGATTGTCTCAGATCACGAGTCGTGTGAGTTCTTCAAGAAAGTGGCACATAAATTTGGTTTCGTTTGTTTGTTCTCTGCTGACTACTCAGAATCATTTTTGGATGATGCCGCTATCGCGTTGGGAGGAAAAATATTCTTCCAAGTTCGAGGTGGAGGTATGGGCGAGGTCGCGCTGTACTCAAAACTTCCGTTCGAGATGTCGTACACGCTTTCGCCGCCACGAAAGACGATTAGAAAGTCTCAGATCACAGCGTGGCAGACGTCTCAGCAGATCTTTGATGAACTTGATTCACAAGATATGTCGCTACATCTGCCAAAATTCGACCTACGAAATGTTCTATGAATGGCTACAATTGAAGCCGTATGGGAGACATGCGCAAGAAAATCGCTCATGACCTTGGTGAGTCTTTAGGTGTTCACTCTGCCCTTGTTGATGACCATTTCGTTCACGAGCAACTAGTTGGGCTTGCTGAGCGTTGTTTGGAATCTCTGCGTAGCGGTGGCAAGGTAATTTTTGCAGGAAATGGTGGCAGTTTTGCCGATTCGCAGCATTTAGCCGCTGAATTTATCTCTCGACTGCAGTTTGATCGAGCGCCACTTGCGAGCGTGGCGCTTGGTACCAATAGTTCATCGACTACCGCAATCGGAAATGATTATGGTTATGAGTTCATCTTTGCACGTGAACTCCAAGTGATCTCCACATCAAATGATGTTTTCATTCCAATTTCGACAAGTGGAAATAGTAAAAATATATTGCTCGCAGTTGAAGTCGCGGTGTCCAAAGGACTCCATATTGTCGGACTGACTGGCCAGAGTGGTGGAAAACTCGCCGCTCAGTGTGAATGCTTAAAGGTTCCTGCAACACGGACCGAAAGAATTCAGGAGGGGCACATTCTGTTGGGACATGTTCTATGTGGCCTGATTGAGGACGAATTCTTCGCCCCTTCGCGATGACGATGCCGGCAGCCAAGGTGCGGCCGCTTGCCACGAGGAAAATCGGAGTGATGCAGGGGCGACTTCTGCCGAAATATCTGGGTCGATACCAGGCTCATCCCGTTGGGTACTGGGCCGATGAGTTTAAGATCGCTGCGACACTTGGAGTTGATTGCATTGAATTTATTTTGGACTTCAGCGATGTTGAGAAAAACCCACTGATGTCCCCGTCAGGTTGTCGACAAATTAGCGATATTTCAGCGCAAACAGGTGTTGTAGTAAAGACGATCTGCGCAGATTACTTTATGGAAGCACCGCTTCATTCAAACGACAACAACATCGCCAAAGCAAGCCAAGACGTGCTCAATCAATTAATAGAAAACGCTTCGCAAATTGGTGTCACCGATATTGTTATCCCATTGGTTGATCAATCAAGTCTCGCTTCCAAAGCAGATCAAGAGAAGTTTGTGCAACAGATTCAAACGTTTACAAAAAACGCAGAGTTGGGTCAGATTAATCTTTGTCTCGAGACGGATCTTCGGGCAACCGAGTTTAAAAAACTTCTGAAGATAATCAATTCGGATCGAGTCACGGTTAACTACGACATCGGCAATAGCGCTGGTCTTGGTTTTGATCCCGCTGAAGAATTTGCCAACTATGGCGACAGGATTACAGATCTGCATATTAAGGATCGTTCAGTTGGAGGATTTTCTGTTCCGTTAGGAGAGGGTGATGCTAATTTTTTAGAAGTGTTTAGTGGTGTCGTCCGTCATGGCTATGACGGACCGTTTATCATGCAGGCATTTCGAGACGAAGAAGGACTTGAAATTTTTAAACGACAACTAGCATGGTTTCGCTCTACATTGGAATCTTTTGACCAAAAGTTTGACCTCTGAATGACGTCGGCTAAATGACATCTGCGATCGCGATCATTCCTGCACGAAGCGGGTCGAAAAGCATTATTGATAAGAATCTTGTCTTGCTTGGTGGCCACCCACTTATCGCTTACAGCATTGCGGCAGCGAAACTTTCACACTCCATAGATCGAGTGTTGGTTTCGACGGATTCTGAGCGCTATGCCGAAATTGCTCGGAAGTATGGCGCAGAAATCCCATTTATGCGACCCGATGAATTGTCAAATGACCTGGCTACAGATATAGGATTTATGCAACACGCGATGGATTGGTTTGATGATAATGAACCAGAAACTCCAGAGTATTGGGTTCATTTGCGACCAACTACACCGTTGCGTAACCCAGTTCAGATTGATAATGCATTGGACATGATTTATGCTCGCAGCGAAGCGACAGCGTTGCGATCTGCGTTTCCATGCGCAGAGTCACCGTTTAAGTGGTTTCGTCATTCAAGCGAGGGTTTTCTGATGTCGTTGACTTCTGAAGAAACCGATCTTGACCGATTTAATATGCCTCGGCAGATGTACCCGAAAGTTTTTGTTCCAGATGGTTATGTTGATATTGTTCGACGCTCATTCGTTGCACGAACCGGACTACTTCACGGCGACAAGGTGATCGGTTTTACCTCTCCTGTTTGCACCGAGGTAGACTCGCAAGAGGAATTACAGCGCTTGGAGTATGAAGTTGCAACTCATGGATCCCCGTTGTTGGACTACTTACAAAAGGTGAAGTGACAATGGCAGGCACTGGATTTTCTCATCAACCGGTAGACGTTCCAAAAATTGACACACGCTTTCGGAAAATTGTTACAAAACTACCTGTTCCAGAGAGTATTCCGCTTTTACAGCGCCTGTACGAAACGGAATCTCGAGCGATGCATGGACAGTTGCCAATTATTTGGGACCGTGCTGAAAATTTTCAGGTTTTTGATGCATGGGGAAACTGTTGGATTGATTTTAGTAGCACGATTTTTGTAACTAATGCTGGACATGGAAATCCAAGAATTGTCAAGGCGTTGCGCGCGGTATTGGATAAGCCGTTATTGCACACTTATACATTTGCAACCACTGAGCGGATCGAATTTATTGACTACTTGATCAAAAACACTCCGAAACAGTTCGAGAAGGCGTTTTTGCTTTCGGCCGGCACTGAGGCCACTGAGTGTGCATTTAAGTTGATGCGTATGCATGGACAGAAAGTCGGTAAGCGACACGGTGGGATTCTTTGCTTTGAAGGTAATTGGCATGGTCGCACGCTTGGTGCCCAGTTGATGGGTTGGAACCCAAAGCAGAAGGAATGGATCGGCTTTCAGGATGAGAATATTCATCATCTTCCATTCCCTTATCCATGGCGAAAGGATGCAATGTCGGATCCGGTCGAATATTTTCGAATTGGAATAGAGAAACTTGTCGCGGACACTGGGATAGATCCAAAACGTGATCTTTCAGGAGTGATGTTTGAGACTTTCCAAGGTTGGGGAGCGGTGTTCTATCCGAAAGAGTTTGTCCAGGCCGTCGTTGAGTTTGCTCACGCGAACGAGATGCTTGTGGCATTCGACGAAATGCAATCGGGATTTGGTCGGACCGGTGAACTGTTCGGTTATATGCATTACGACGTTGAACCAGATTTACTTTGTTGTGGTAAAGGTGCTGCTTCGAGTTTGCCTCTGGCACTTGTACTTGGGTCACAAAAAGTAATGGACTTGCCAGACATCGGTTCAATGAGTTCAACCCATTCCGCGAATCCAATGGTATGTGCTGCTGGTAAGGCCAATCTGCAAGCCCTAATTGAGGATGGTCTGATTGATAATGCAAGAGATCTTGGCGTTATTTTTCATGCTCGACTTCAAACTATGCAGAAAAAATTTCCAAATCATCTTGCCTACATTCAAGGCAAGGGACTTGTTGCCGCTCTTTTGTTCAACAGCCCGGATGGCAAACCACTGGCATCGCTTTGTGATCACATCGCCGAACTGCTTATGTGTCGAGGAGTGATTGTCGTACACACTGGACGAGAGTCGATAAAACTTGCACCACCACTCTCGATTAGTCGCGATGCGATGGACGAGGGACTTGATGTAATCGAACAGACAATCGCAGATTGCATTGCCGAGATCAATTCGTGATCCGTAATGTTCGTCATACGGGACTGGTTATTAGGAACGCGGTCAAGTCGAGATCATTTTATGAGGGTCTTGGTTTTGTTGTTGAGAAGCACGCAAACGAGTCGGGCGAGTTCATTTCGCATGTCGTTGGGATCGACGACGTGCAGATCGAAACCATCAAAATGAGATCTCCTGATGGGTCAATGATTGAACTATTGCAATATCACTCGCACCCCGATCGATCGCCACAAGCAAAGCCACCCGCCAACAAGCTTGGTTGCTCGCACCTTGCTTTTACCGTAAATTCAATTCTGGATACGTGTCGAACAATTGAAGAGTTGGGTGGCAGTATTGTCAATCCTCCGGTCGTGTCGAAAGATGGGAACGTAAGCGTTGCCTATTGTTATGACAACGATGGAATTCTTCTTGAAATCGTTGAAGAACTAGTCGTGGTTAAAAAATGAACCTTGACCTTGAAGGGAAAGTTGTCCTATTAACTGGGGCCTCGGGCGGGATTGGACGCGCAATTTCGCATCAGTTTCTCTCGAATGGTTGTCGAGTTGCTTTAATTTCACGTGACAAAAATCGTCTGTCAAAAACTATCGATGAACTCAAGACTGTCTTCGGATCGCAGAATGTGGTTGGTATTTCTGCTGACTGCACGCAGGAAGAGAATCTTGTTGATGCTGTATCTAAAGTCATTGGGCTCTGGTCGTCGGTAGATATTGCGATTGCCAATATTGGAGACGGTCGAAGCGAACCGTCACCCTTACCAGGTGCAGAATCGTTTCTTAAATCATTCGAAACCAATTTTAGAACTGCCGAAGTACTTGCACGAGTGAGTACCGATGAGCTTCGTAGAAGTCATGGCAATCTATTGTTCGTAGCATCGATTGCTGGTCTTGAAATGACTGGTGCCCCAACAGATTATTCCGTGGCAAAGGCCGCTGTAGTAATGCTTTCCAAGCAACTGTCCCGGAAACTTAGTCCGGAAGTACGGGTTAATTGTATTGCGCCAGGCAATATTTATTTTGAAGGAGGTCGTTGGGCTGAACTTCAGACTAAAGATCCAGTGACAATTGAGAGAATGCTTCAAACTTCTGTCCCCTTGCGGCGATTCGGTAGTCCAGAAGATGTCGCAAGTGCCGCGGTATTTCTATGTTCCCCAAAGGCAGGGTTTATAACCGGGGCGTGTCTAACGGTGGACGGTGGACAAACCGTCGCAATTCACTAGGTTCGAATAATGGAGTTGTTTTCATTATCGGGGAAAGTCGTGGTTATAACCGGTGCGGCGGGTTTGCTCGGACGGAATCATGTCCTTGCAGTCGTCGCTGCCGGCGGTATTCCTGTGCTGATAGATATAGACAAGCATCGCTTGCAGGTCGTCGCGGATGAAGTCGCGAAAACCTACGGGGAAACGGTGAAAATGTTTGTAGTTGATATTACTAACGAAGCGCAGGTGAAGTCTTGTTGTGAAAGTGTCATTAAAAATTTTGGACATGTTGATGGTCTTGTAAATAATGCAGCGAACAATCCAAAGATCGAATCCGCAGAGATCAACGAACAGTCTCGATTAGAAAACTTCAGTCTTCTAAATTGGGATGCGGATATTTCTGTTGGACTGACCGGAGCGTTTTTGTGCACGAAGTATTTCGGCGCGGCAATCGCCAGTCAAGGTGGCAGCATCGTCAATATTTCTTCGGACCTTGGGGTAATCGCGCCAGATCAGAGGATCTATCAGCAACCGGGTGTCGCAGAATCTCAGCAACCCGTCAAGTCGGTGACTTACTCGGTGGTTAAGACTGGATTAATCGGACTGTCTCGCTATACGGCTACATATTGGGCCAAACAAGGCGTGCGATGTAATGCGTTGTGTCCCGGTGGGGTAGAAAATCTGCAGGATCCGTCGTTTGTATCGAAATTGAGTTCTCTTATCCCATTAAGTCGTATGGCTCACCAAGACGAATACCAAGGGAGCGTTATATTTTTGCTGAGCGATGCCTCGAGCTATATGACTGGATCGGTATTAATTGTTGATGGTGGCCGAACCGCGTGGTAAGTCGAGTACTAGTTACAACTGCGAACGAACAAACTTGGCCAAAAGATGAGCCAATCTTGTTTCTTGGCGAATGGTGCAGAAGATATCGCAGAAAAGAATCATGGAAAGATCTTGACTATGTTGTAGCGCGACCTTTTCTGGCAAGCCAACAAGAATGCGATGAAATCTATCCATACATTAAGGATTCGGTGGAACGACTACTTCCAGTGATTGCAAACTCGCTCAACTCAATTCATGGGACTGAGTTTTCAATTCGTTTTTGGCGAATCGTATTGGGCCATTGGTTGGTGCGTTACACATCCGTGATGTACAACCGATGGTTTAGTTTGCGACAAGCATTGTTAGAGAACGATATTTCAAAAGTAGCGTCACTTGATTATTCAAATTACACAGTTGCGACCAAAGATTCTTGGGAATTTGCCTGGGCATCGAATGATGAAATTTGGAATGGCGCTGTGGATCGGATGGCGCTCGCCACATTTGAGTCAGTCCCCCCAATTGTCGAATTTAGTGCTTGCGATGAGTTGATGTTTAGATTTGAGACACCGATATTGCAGGAAATTAAAAACACCAAATCCAATTTGTGGAAAATGACCAGGAGTACGTTGAAAATGTTTCAACGTGACACGGATGCGGTGTTTGTAGAAACGTATTTGCCGATAAAGCAAGATTTACTATTGCAACTCAGACTTGGGCAGTTTCCACAGTTTCACACCAAATGGGAGTTCGAAAGTGCCGAGAATTATTCGCCGCTGATGCGCCATCGACAATCAGCGATTTATGAACAAAAGTTAGACGATCAATTTTTTGATTGGCTTGCATTGTCGTTTATGGAGTTTCTGCCGATTTCACTCGTTGAAGATTTCGCAACGAGTCGCCTGACTGCCAAAAGACTCGAGCTCCCGCGGAGGCCGAAACTTATCTTTACATCAAATCGATTTGATTATGACGAAGTGTTTAAAATTTGGGCAGGCGAGAAAGTCGAATCTGGTTCCCGGTATATTACCGGCCAACATGGCAACAATATTGGAACACGAAAAAATTATTTCACAGAAGACGAGTGTGTCGCAATTAGTGATCGATTCATAACCTGGGGATGGACGGATGGATCTTTGAAGCACATTCCGGCATTCAATTTCAAGACGAACGGAGTTGAACCACCAAAGCTTTGCGAAACAGGAGGATTGTTGTTGATTGATCTTTCCATCGAACATAGAAATTGGCCTTGGGATACTGATGTTGAGATTGGTGTTCATCAAAATGACCAGTTCCGCTTTGTTGGTTCGCTTCCGCAAGAGATTCGAAAAGCCACAATGGTAAGGTTGTGGCCAAGCCAAAGACGTTTGCCATGGGGAGATGAAGAACGATGGCGTGATTGGGATCCATCACTTCGAGTTAGTGTTGACGATCAGTCATTAAGCTCTTTGATTGGGGCAAGCCGTCTCGTCGTTCATTCGTATGATTCGACTGGAATCCTCGAGTTTCTCTCTTGGAATATTCCGTGTCTTGCGTTCTGGACAAGAGGATTGGATCACTTACGCGACAGCGCTCGTCCCTACTATGAGTTACTTGTAGATGCTGGAGTGATTCATCTGACTGCTGAAAGTTGCGCCAAGCATGTTACGACAGTATGGGATCGCGTTGAAAATTGGTGGTGCGAGACCGATGTACAAAATGCGCGCCAAGTGTTCTGTGATAGGTACGCACAAACAACTCGGACCCCTGTTCGTGATATATATAAGACGTTGCGTTCTTAGTATAATTTGGAAGTGGGTCGTATCGTATTGGATCTTGGCGCAGGAGTTAAGAAGTATCAAGGTTCGATTGCTGTCGATTCAATGACATACTTTGATCCAGCACACGAACACTCAAAGTTGTATCCGTATACATCTGCAAGATTCACCACTGAAGAAATTCGATTTAATGATGGACTTCGGAATGGCTTGACTCGGTCGTTTTTAGTTCGATTCGCTAATCGCTTACCTGGAGCCTACGAAAGATGGATTTCGCATCTATTTCCTCTTGACCAGCTGACGTTTACATTAAGAGTTGAGAAATAGCGCAATACCTTGAATCGGGTCCTTGTCACTGGTGTAAATGGGTTCATTGGTGGGCACCTAGTGCGGGATCTATTACAGAGCGGCCACGAAGTTCATGGTTTGGGACGTTCGCCAAATAACAAACATGAAGTCTCGGTTTATCACTCGTGCGATCTTAAAAATATGTCGGTGACCAGTGATGTAATTCGTTCAATCCAGCCGAACATTATCATTCATCTTGCCGGATCGCGATTGCGTTCGGAAGAATCGTCAGCATTTAGAAACAATCTAACCGACAGTGTCGATCTAACCCTCAACGTAGTCGAGGCATGTATCGGTGAGGTGTGGCTCAAGCGATTTATTGCAATCGGAACATGTGAAGAGTACGGGAATCTTGCCATTCCGTGCGTGGAGTCAGATCGAGAGTTTCCGCTAACGGCGTATGCCTGGGGAAAACTAGCAACTACAAAATTGCTACAAACCCTGTCTCGTACACACAGTTTTCCGGCCGTAATTTTGCGGCCTTCGGTTGCGTACGGTCCTGCCCAAGATTCGAGCATGTTTGTATCCGCACTTATTACGGCACTCGTCAATGGTCGAGATTTCAAAATGACAGACGGGGCTCAGACTAGAGACTTTCTATACATTGATGATCTGATTTTTGCGATAAGGCAGGCAATGCACTGTGACGTGAATGGAATGGTGATAAATATTTCGAGTGGTGTAGAAGTGTCGCTTGGTTCTCTTGTCGAATTAGTTGTGTCAATCATTGGAGGCGAGGCACACAAACATGTGCTCAGTGGCTCTTTGCCTAGACGTCATGCCGAAGTGGGAAGATATATAGCGATAAATGAACAGGCAAAGGAACTTCTTAGTTGGGAGCCCTTGGTGGGTCTTGAAGACGGAATAAAGCGCACTATCAATTGGTATCGCAATTCACAAACAGTATGACGAATAAACCACGAATTTTATTCCATTCGGAGTGCTCATTTTTTGCTGGTTGTGAACGGATGCTAATAAATTTCTTTAAAGATGAAAGATTTCGAGAAGAGTTTGAAATTTCCTTCATAACGAATAAGTCTGAGAGGTATTTCAGCGAACTTTCCTCCTTTCATAAACCAGATTTTAATTATTACCAAGTAAAATTTCCTAAACAATTTCATCCATCACAAGATTTTAAATTTGCACCGCGCATAGTTTCCGTTTTTTGTAGGAAAGTTACAGAGGTCCTCTATCGGATTCCGCTGATAGTGGTTGATGTTTGCCTCTTGATCCCGCAGCTGAAGCGAATTAAACCCGATGTAGTCCATATAAATAACGGTGGGTATCCAGGGAGTCCGTCATCACGTGCAATGGTGTTGGCGGCGCGAATAACTGGTGTGCGCTCAATTTATATGGTGGTCAATAACGAAGCACTGGGGTATAACCGAATTCATCGATGGTTTGACCGTCCGATTGATTGGCTCATTAGTCGTTCGATTTCAAATTTTATAACTGGTTCGACGAGTTCAGCTAGGAAATTAGCATCCTTATTGAAGTTGAGAGATCAAAAAGTCCTTTCGTTTCCAAATGGGGTCGTCTATCGTGCACCAGACGAGTCAATTTTAGTAACTCAGAGCCGAGTTGGAATTGAAGAAGGTTATCCAGGGCTGATAGGGCTGGTTGTTTCTCGTTTCGAACACTGCAAGGGTCACTCCATACTGTTGGATGCGATAGACAACCTTCGTCAACGTGGACTAGTTAGCGGTAAGAATCTGAGAATAATCTTTGAAGGGAGCGGACCTGAGTTTCAGGTAGTCCTTGAAAAAATCAAGTCGTTAGATCTCGCATCGATGGTAATTATTGTCGGAGATGAGAGAAACATTGCGAACCTCTATAATTTGTCAGATTTTCTGATATCTCCTTCAATTGGTGGAGAGGATTTTTCGAACGTTATTTCCGAATCAATGTCACATCGGCTATGCGTTATTGCCACGAAGGTCGGTGGCGCTCCAGAACAAGTTGTGGGTGGTGTAACTGGACTGTTGGTTGCTCCAATGGATTTGATTGAACTTGGCAATGCAATTGTAAGGATCATTTCTGATCACGGGTTCACGCGTACCGCTGGCGTTTGCGGTCATGATCGATATTTAGATAAATTTACGCCAGAAATAGCGGTAGAGCGCTATTTGAACCTGTACCGCGAAGTGACTGCAAGTTAGATTCCGTAGAATATCCAGATATGAAAGTTGTGATCTTGTGCGGGGGTTATGGAACGAGAATCCGTGATGTTTCTGAGGACGTTCCAAAACCAATGATCTCAGTCGGAGGCAAACCGATCCTCTGGCATTTAATGAAGCGGTATGCAGACTACGGCTTTAATGAATTTGTTTTATGTCTCGGGCACCGGGGCAATGTTATTCGTGACTTTTTCCTCAACAACCAGATGGATAATCGAGATGCCACGGTGACGATTGGCGATCAGTCAAAAGTTGAATTCCATGGGTCGGCTCCACAAGAAAACTGGAAGGTAACCCTTGCCGATACCGGAGACGGAACTCTGACTGGCTCACGGGTTCGAAGAATTAAAAAATATTTGGAAAACGACGAGAATTTCATGTTGACATATGGCGATGGACTAAGCACCGTTGATTTATCCAAATTGGTTGAGTTTCATAAACAACATAAGAAGATAATCACAGTGACGGGCGTGCGCCCGCCTGGAAGGTTTGGTGAGTTGAATTCATCTAAAGACGGCGTAATAAAAGAGTTCAATGAAAAGCCACAGGCATCAGGTGGACGAATCTCGGGGGGGTTCTTTGTCTGTCGAAATGAATTCTTTGATTATCTTGGTGATGGGGACCAAGTCACTTTTGAAGATCAGCCGATGCGTAGCCTTGTGCGAGATAAGCAAGCAATGATGTTTGAGCACGATGGGTTTTGGCAGTGCATGGATACACACCGAGACTGGGTTTACCTAAATGATCTTGCAAGAACCGATGATGCGCCGTGGATGGTGCGGTGAGCGAGATTGTTGATCTAACTGGAGTTCGTGTTCTTGTAACGGGGCACACCGGTTTCAAAGGCTCATGGCTCTCCTACTGGTTACATCTTTTGGGGGCCGAGGTCTATGGTTTTGCACTTGCCCCAAAACATGAAAACGATTTATTTTTAAGTCTTAATCTTGAAAATGTCATAAATCACGTCGTTGGTGACATACGTGATTCACAAGCACTTGAAAAACGTTTCGAAACTGTTCGACCAGATCTAGTTTTTCACCTTGCGGCACAGCCGCTTGTGCGACAGTCATATAAGGACCCTAAAGAAACATTCGATACGAATGTTGGTGGCTCAGTCAATGTTCTCGAGGCTGTGCGAAGGACCACAAGCGTGAGAGCCCTTGTTTATGTGACATCTGATAAGTGTTACAAGAATCTGGAGCAAGATCAGAGCTATGTCGAGGGAGACCAACTCGGTGGCGCGGATCCTTACAGCGCTTCTAAAGCAGCCGCAGAAATAGTATTTGCGGCGTACAGAAACTCATTTTTTTCGGAGCCAAATAGGTCTGGAATAGTTTCAGTTCGGGCTGGGAATGTAATTGGTGGTGGCGATTGGTCTGATGATCGAATAGTTCCAGATTGCATCCGTTCGCTAATCGCCAAGAAAACGATCACTATTCGCAATCCAGATGCAACTCGTCCTTGGCAACATGTACTTGATCCGCTCAATGGTTACTTAACCGTGGCGTCTCGATTGATGACTAAAGTTGATCAAGTTTCAAGTTCATATAATTTTGGTCCATCGGCAGACGAAGTTTACTCGGTTAAGCACTTGGTCAACGAGGTGATTTCCTGTTGGGGAAGTGGTGACGTGCACGTTAATTCTTCGACTGACAATCCGCATGAAGCAGGACTGTTACAGCTTGATTCGTCATTGGCAAGGGATGAACTTGGGTGGGCATCGAAGTGGGACTTCAAAACAACATTGAAGGAAACAGTTAGGTGGTATCGCGAAGTTGCAAGAGGTGGAGACCCACGGAAAATTTGCCGTGAGCAAATTGAGCTTTATACATCAACACAAGTGAAGGTTGGCAAATGATTGCAGGCGTCTCAATATCGCAACGTAAGCAAATAAGTGATGAGCGGGGCAAGGTAATGCACATGCTCAAGGCAACCGACCAAGAGTTTGAAGTTTTTGGTGAGATTTACTTTTCTTGTATTTATCCTGGGGTCGTCAAGGCATGGCACTATCACGAAAGAATGACTTTGAACTACGCCGTACCGGTTGGACAAATAAAACTTGTTCTATTTGATGACCGCGATGGGAGCAGCACAAAAGGTGAGATACAAGAGATTTTTCTTGGAGAGGATAACTATTCATTAGTTACTGTTCCGCCAAAGGTTTGGAATGGTTTCAAAGGCGTTGGAGTAAGTATGTCCGTGGTCGCAAATTGTGCAACGATCCCTCATGACCCAAGTGAAATTGTGCGTCTTGACCCCAGGGATACGACTATTCCATATGATTGGCAAATTAAACACGGATGAAGCGGCGAGTATTAGTAACCGGAGGATTTGGCTTTTTGGGTGGTCGAATTGCTCAACAATTGGCAACCCTACCCAATCTTGAAATAGCCATTTCTTCGCGTTCGCCAAAAGAGACTCCAAAATGGTTGCCTGACTGTCGAACTATCGAACTTGATGTTTGTGATGAGCAGTCAGTTCATCGGGCAGTAGAAGGAGTGGACACTGTCATTCATTTTGCGTCTCTTAATGACCAAGAAAGCAATATTGATGTTGCTCACACATTTGATGTGACGACGATCGGAACGATGCGGCTTGTCGATGCGGCGATCCTGGGGGGCGTAAAGAGGTTTATTTATCAGTCGACAGTTCACGTGTATGGACGTAACTTAGTCGGGCGAGTGACTGAAAAAACCATTCCAGCACCGATAACGACATATGCGATTAGTCATCTTGCCGCTGAGCACTATGTTTCTGCTGTTGCTGCCCAGGGGAAGATTTCAGGAGTCGTCTTGCGATGTGCGAATGGATTTGGATTTCCGACACACAAGGATGTCAATGCGTGGCATTTGCTAGTAAACGGTCTTTGCAAAGACGCACTTGAGAATGGAATATTGAAACTTAGGTCAAATGGTGAGCAGCGACGAGACTTCATCACCCTCACCGATATTTCTTTGGCGTTTGCGCATCTTGTGAATCTGAAAGATGAGCAACTTGGTGACGGTATTTTTAATCTTGGTCCATCTGTTTCAACATCTGTTTTCGAAATGGCTGAACGTATCGCAAATATGGTTGAGCAGATCACCGGAGCTCGTCTGGCGATAGAACGGCCGATGGAAGATGAAATTCATACTCAAGATAGTTCTCAAATAGATGTGTCAAAACTTTCGGCGATTGGATTTAGAGCGTCAAATGATTATGATTCAGAAATTAGAGGCATTGTTGAAATGCTTCAGCGTTGAATTGACTTGTCAAATGCAAAATAACATTGGAGGCGAACCTCTGGTCTCGGTAGTTATGACGATATTCAATGCAGAGAAATATTTGGCGAAAAGTTTGGCATGTATTTCTGGGCAAACTTATACGAATTGGGAACTGATTGCGGTAGAGAATGGGTCAACCGACCGATCGATAGAGATGCTCAACGAGATCTCGGACCCACGAGTTAAAAAGCATTTTCTCCCGCGAAATATTGGTCGTACGCCAGCTCTTCAGTATGGCCTTGAGCATGCGTTAGGCAAGTATGTCGCCGTTTTAGATGCTGACGATCTGTGTTCTATGACAAGGTTTGATACACAAGTGAAGTTTTTCGAAAGTAATCCAAAAGTTATGGTCGTTGGCACATGGTTTGATGAGATTGATGCTGACTCCAAAGTTGTTGAAGAACGACGACCACCGCCTGATAACACTTCAATTGTTGACATGATGGCGTTCTCTAATCCGATACTGCATTCTTCGTCAATGTATAGACGTGTCGATGCTTTACGAGTTGGGGGCTACAACGAAAAATATCGGTATGGCGCTGATACGGATCTTTGGGTTTCACTTATGGGCCTCGGCGAGGCGGCGATAATTCCAGAAAACTTGGCGTCATATCGTGTCTATCCGGAAAACTTGACCAATCAGCGCAATTATGCTCGTGAGGTGTTTCGGGACGGATTCCTTGTTTATCAGCGAGCCGCACGCGAACTTCCTGTCTCAGATTCTGCAAAACGTCGTAACCGACATACAGTGACGGCGAGCCAAATTTTGCTCGGTCGAGCACTGATTAGGGATAGGGATATTTTGCGCGGTTGTTGGCACATTGTTCGTGGAGTGCTTCGTGACCCAGTTGGGATTGCTAGGTCTAATCGAGTGCGTGCTCTTCTCCGACTAGCTAGGCGCAAGAACTAAACTATTTTTGTCATGGGAAAGTCATCCTCGCAGTATCACAGCGAGAACTATTGGAATAGTTTGCATTCAAATTATCAAGGTTCATTAAAGGCCGTGGGTCAAACCGGACTTTCGCTTGCTTACAATGACGCAAAATATCGCAGTGAGAGCGCCACATTTATAAACTTGGTCTCGGCGATCTCTGTCCAACCGGCAACAATTTTAGAACTTGGAGTTGGCACTGGATTCTGGACTCAGCAGATGTTTAATTTGTGGGGACATTCGATAAATGTCACTGGGATCGATGTTTCAAGTTTGGCAATTGAGGATCTCCGCAATCGGTTTCCAGAAGTGCGTGGGATTGTCGGCAATCTTGGAACAATGTCAGCAGACTTGTTTTCCGGTCAGTTTGACTGCGTGACAGTAATCATGGTTTTTCTCCACATCACAGACGAATCACAATTTTTAAACGCACTTCGGCTTGCCGCCAGGAGTGTGAAGAAAGGGGGGACGCTTGTCATTTATGAGCCGATGCTGTCTCGTAACGCCAGTCCATTCCGCAATCCAGGTTATGGCTCTGCACATAACACTTTAAGAGAGCGAATGACTTTTGATGCAAGATTGAAGATCGAGGGGTTTAGGTGCATCAAAGAAATTGATGGATCGACCTGGCTTTTAAATTCACCCATTGAAGCTAATTCAATGATTTTTTACGGTCTGATGAATGCGGTCTGGATTTTTCTTAGTTCGTCGGTTTATAAATTGAATTGGATTATGAGGGTTCTGACCCCTGCATTACTGAAGATCGACATGTTTTGTAAGAAGAAGATGCTCGGTCGTAGCGGAACCTTTACTCTTTATCAAAGGTCCGAGGAGTAGACGACCAATGCATGTTTTAATTATTCCCTCCGAGCACTACGTCACCAAACGTGTGCCACTTGGAGGAATTTTTCAGCGAGATCTTGCAAACGCCCTTGTCGCTGACGGGACGAAGGTCGGTGTAGTTGCACCAGGATTCATTTCACCGCGGGGTCTCTTTTCGAAGTATTTATATGAGAAGGTCGAATTTGACCACTCGGTTGATGTTGTGCGGGATTATCGTCGGAGATTAGTTCCAGAGCATTACGTCTCGGTGGAGAGGCTAATTGCACAGTACACAAAGGTTGGCAACAAACTCTTTAGAGATTATGTCAAGGACAATGGCCCTCCAGATTTGATTCATGCACACGGTTTCATATTTGCCGGGTCTATTGCAAAAAGTATTTTTGAGTCAACTGGTATTAGTTACGCCGTTACAGAGCACAATTCTGCATTCCAACGTGGTGTAATGAGTCAACGGTTTAGCCATGAGGTCGCTTCGGTAGCGATATCTGCGGCTGGAATTTCTGCGGTTAGTAGCGCGTTAGTTGACTCAATTTATAAGTATCTCGGTTCTTACGATGGCCGAATTTCGGTGTTGCCTAATCTTTTGCCACAAGACTTGAAGCGTCCAATTCGTTTACGAAACGATAAACTTAATGAGAAATTTACTTACATTGCTGTGGGAGCGCTCGACGAAAATAAGAATCACGAATTATTGATCCGTGCCTTTGAAAACTTGGATAGGCGTGAATCTGTTCGATTGATAATTGTGGGTTCCGGCCCGCTCCACCGCAGACTTGAATTATTGACAAAAGAACTGAAAATCAATAATCAAGTGTTATTTGTCGGATACAAGAATCGTGATGAGGTTGCAAAGTTAATGTCCGAAAGCAACTGTCTTGTGGTATCAAGCCAGGTCGAGACATTTGGCGTGGTAATTCTTGAAGCACTTGCGAGTGGAATACCTGTCGTATCGACTCGTTGTGGGGGCCCAGATTCGATAGTTAGTTCGTCAAATGGATTGCTCGTTGAGCTTGGCGACGTCGATCAGATGACGTCAGCTATGGACGAGATTCGTAGCAGATATCAAGACTTTGACCCCGAGAGTCTTCGCAGTGATGTTGTCGAGCGCTTCGGTCACGGAAGCTATTTACGTGGCGTGCATGAATTTTATCGGCTGGCCTTAACCGCGTTGCCAGCATGATTACGGTCCTTGACTACGGAATTGGAAATCTTGGGTCCGTATTGAACATGGTCAAAAAGGTGGGCGGAATCGCCAAGAAGGGTTCCACTCCATTAGATATTCAGACAGCAGACAAACTAATTATCACAGGAGTTGGTTCGTTCGATGCTGGAATGACGGCGCTACAAGAACGTGACCTTGTTGGTCCGATTAGGGAAGTGATTACTGAAAGAAAAATTCCGGTTCTTGGTATTTGTCTGGGGATGCACTTGCTGTGCCTCTCCAGCGACGAAGGCGAGATACCAGGTATAGGCGTATTCGACGCTCACGTTAGAAAATTTTCTACAGAAAATTATTCGATGCGCAAAGTCCCTCATATGGGTTGGAATACCGTTGCTGTGCAGAAAACCAATCCACTGGTCAATAGCAGTTCATCAGAAGTTCGCTTTTATTTCGTGCACTCGTATTATGTGGAATGCAGTAACAATGAAGATGTATTAATGACAACAACATACGGCGAGGAATTTACGTCCGGGTTTAGTCGCGAGAACACTTATGGTGTTCAGTTTCATCCGGAAAAAAGTCATCGATTTGGGATCGACCTAATTCGAAACTTCTGTGAAATCTAGATGCTTAAACACCGTGTAATTCCTTCTCTGCTAATCCATGATGGTGGTCTGGTTAAGACGAGGCAATTTCGTAAACCTGTATATGTTGGCGATCCGATTAATGCGATTCGGATCTTCAATGAAAAAGAAGTGGACGAACTAATAGTCCTTGACATAGACGCGAGCCGTAATCAATCGGAGCCGAATTATCGGCTAATCGAACAAATTGCTTCTGAGTGCTTTATGCCGGTTTGTTACGGTGGCGGAGTTAAAAATGTTCAACAGGCTCGGCAATTACTTTCGTTAGGAATTGAAAAAGTTGCAGTGCAATCTGCGGCGATGGATGACATCAAGACCATCAGTTCAATTGCTGATTTCGCTGGGTCTTCTAGTGTCGTGGCTTCGATTGATGTCAAAAGCGACTGGCGAGGACGCCGTGGTCTTTATGCATCGAAAAGTCGGAAAATTGTATCCGAATCATGGGAAGAGTTTCTTACTCGAGCGATTGGCGCCGGTGCTGGCGAAATACTTTTAATGAATGTTGATCGCGAAGGGATGATGGCGGGAGTGGACACCGAGTTAATTGCGCTAGCTGCAAGGATCACATCGGTTCCGTTGGTCGTATCTGGTGGAGTTGGATCTATTACTCACATCGCAGATGCCGTGAAAGCTGGTGCAGACGCGGTAGCGGTTGGTGCATTCTGCGTCTTTCAAGGTCCGCATCGCGCGGTTCTGATTACCTATCCGGCATACGATGAACTCGTCAAAGTGACCGAAAAATGAACCCTAAAACCCCAACGCAACAATGTACCCGTTGCGTAATGGATACATCTGCACCAGACATCACCTTCGACGCAGATGGAGTTTGCTCTTACTGCACGGCACTTCTTCGCGATTCTGGAAAGTTACTTTTTATGGATCCTGTCGAACGCTTGGCCAAGTTAGAGAGGTTCGTTACTGAAGTTAAGCGACGAGCTGTTGGCAAGCAATATGACTGTATTGTCGGATTATCCGGTGGCGTAGATAGCGCATTTACGTTGGTTCGCGCGATGGAACTTGGTCTTCGACCGCTTGCTGTGCATATGGATAACGGATGGAATTCCGAACTTGCTCAGAATAATATCGAAAATCTAGTTCGACAATTAGGTGTCGACCTGCATACACATGTGATTGATTGGCGAGAATACAGAAATTTAATGGACGCCTTTTTTTCTGCAGACGTAATCGATGTCGAATTACTTTATGACAATGCGATGTTGGCGACGAACTACAAAATGGCGGCTAAGCATAAAATCGACTTCATCCTGTCCGGACATAATGCTTCTACTGAGGGCATGCGAATGCCACCGTCATGGAATTGGTTGAAGTTCGACGCGCGCAATATTAGGTCAATCGCAAAGGCACATGATCGAACTCTTAAACCAAAGACGTTTCCAATCGTTGGAACATTGGATTTGATTTGGTATCGGGTAGTTCGGCGCATATCTTGGGTTCGCTTTCTGGACTTTGTCGAATATAAGAAGGCCGATGCGTTGGAAATTCTGCAACGTGACTTCAGTTATAAGCCCTACCCGTATAAGCATTATGAGTCTGTATTTACTCGCTTTTATCAGGGGTACTTGTTGCCGATGAAGTTCGGAGTGGATAAAAGACGGGTGCATCTTTCGACCCTAATTGTGACTGGGCAAATTTCGCGTGCGGAAGCGGAGGCACTTCTCACTGGGATTCCTTATCCATCGCAAGCCAGTCTTGATGAGGATTTAATATATTTTCTGAAAAAGATCAACTGGTCTCAGGAAGAACTCTCTGAATATTTGCATAGACCAGAACGAGCACACGATGAGTTCGCCACAGAATCGCGAGTCTGGAATCGTTCGGTTGCGCTTTACAAGCGATTACAAAGTAAGAATATCTTTTCATCATCGGATTCTGCAGGATGAAACAGGTTCTAAGCCCAAGAGCGCTGATTACATGGAGCGTTGGAACAACATTTATTCTTATAAGTTTCTTATCTGGAAAGATAGATGAAAATATGGCTTACGCCGACGTTTTTATACCGGTATTGCTAATTGCGCTTATTTTTGTAGTGCGGTCAGACGTAGATCAATTTATCGTTGCGCTTACTTGGTTGATTATCTTATATGGGCTAATTTCTAGTGTGTCGCATCTCTACCTAAATGGTCTTGAAATTTTCTTTTCGTTCGTAATTATTTCGAGGAGCGTTGCTTTTCTAATTGTTTTACTATTCTTTTCTAGTGCGGCTAAACGTTTTGGTTTAAAATACCTCGCGGTGTTTCTTAGCGTCGCACTTATTGCTACGGAGAACACGATTTCCCAGTACATGTCTGGTGTCAGGACGTACTATGGTTACGCCCGAGTTGGCGCGAATACTGCGCCTGCGAACGTGGGGTTTTTACTCGGCATCCTTACGATTGGTTTATGTGCACTGTCTATAATGCTTTTTAAAACCGAGAAGCGAATTATTGGAATGCTTTTTGGATTTTTGTCGATCAGTTCGCTGGCGCTAACGTTTTCTTCCGGATCAAAATCCTCAATGATGGGTGCGCTAATCGCGTCGTTCGTGCTTATTCTTTATGTTGCCGGTGGTCATCATCTCGAACGCCGATTTGTGTTCGCTGCCTCCGCGTTTGCGGTGGCGTTGATACTTCTAGTGGGTTGGTCGTTAGTTTCTAAACAGGGTTTGATCTTTCAAAGTCTTGAGAGGTTTCAAAGGGTGGATATATCGGCAGTTGATCGCTTCGGGAAGTGGGTCTACTTTTTTTTAAATAGTGCAAAAGAGTTATCTTCGCCACTTTTATTTGTTTTTACTGGTATGGGGCCCGGGGCGATTGCGAACTTTCAGTATCAGCAAGGTACGTCATTTTTTAATTTTGACTCACTACTTGGAAGAATGCTGTGGGAATGGGGGCCAATAGGCGTCCTACTTTGGCTTTCACTGTTTTATTTTGTGTTGGTTTCGGCTTACAGAAGATGGCAACCAGCGGGTATCGGGATTGGTTCGCTTTATGTATTTGCCTTTGTTTATGGCTTTGGAGTGGAATTTCTTTGGATTGCCCCATCTGGTTACATCTTCGCCGCATTAGTTGGAATGATGCACGGTAGTTCGTATCTGTCTGTCAATCGATTCGGAGCAAATCGGTGATTGTCCATCTTTCGACGGTCCATCCGCGACATGATGTTCGAATTCTTGTTAAAGAGATCAATAGCGCGAAGGCGAGACTGACGCAAGATGTAGTGCTAGTTGTTGCCGATGCAATGGGCGATGATCAAATCAATCTCAGAGATGGAATGATTCAAGTATTCGATGTGGGGAAAAGTGGTTTTGGTCGTCTTGGCCGTATTTTTGTTACCTCCTTTCGTGCGTTCGTTCGTGTGAGAAAGTTACGACCAAAATTAATACATTTTCACGACCCTGAACTTTTGCCCGCCGGTTTTCTATTCAAACTGCTCGGTTATAAAGTTATTTATGATATTCATGAAGATGTACCTAAGCAGATACTTTCAAAATACTGGTTGCCGATGTACTCTCGGCGTGTTGTAGCGGTTATTGTTTCTTTGATTGAGTATGGTTGCAGTAGATGTTTTGATGGTTTAGTCGTTGCGACTCCTTCGATTGGTCGTCGTTTTCCGTCCAAGAAGACAATCTGTGTTCAAAATTATGCGATTGTCGATGAGATGAAGGTGGATGATGCGGCACCGTATCTTCAACGAGAAAGTAGATTGACGTATATTGGTGTTATTTCTGCTGGTCGAGGGCTAATAGAAATAGTAAAAACTCTTGGGGCGTTGCCAACCGAGTTGAATGTGCGACTGAATTTGGCTGGATACTTCTCGCCAGATAATTATCAGGACGAGCTCTCGGCGATGCCTGGGTGGAGTCAGATTGACTATGTCGGATTGGCAAATCGCGCTGAGGTCGCAAAATTGCTCGCAGCAGCTCGTATTGGATTGCTTCTTCTTCATCCTCTGCCAAATCACTTGGAGTCACAGCCCGTCAAACTTTTCGAGTACATGGCCGCTGGTTTGCCAGTGATCGCCTCGGGCTTTCCGTTATGGCGTAAAATTATTGGTGATGAAGAATGTGGTTTACTCGTCGACCCTGTGAATGTTCAAGAGATAGTGAATGCCGTGGTGTGGTTACTTGAGCATCCGCTAGAGGCAATGAAAATGGGTGAACGAGGGAAGCAGGCGATTGTTGAGAAATATTCATGGGAAAATGAATCTGACAAACTTGTTGGACTATATAGCCGCATCCTTGGTTCTGATTGCATCAAGACTGTCGCGAAATGAAGGTTCTCACCGTTGTTGGAGCAAGACCTCAGTTCATCAAGGCAGCGACCGTATCGCGCGTTCTCAGAGAGCACGACGAAATTGATGAGTGTCTCGTACATACAGGCCAGCATTACGACGCGAATATGTCCGATGTATTTTTCTCAGAATTGGAAATTCCTCATCCAAAATATAATCTTGGAGTAATCGCGCAGCGACATGGTGAAATGACCGGCCTAATGCTCACGAGACTTGAGCAAGTATTAATCGATGAGAATCCAGATGTTTGCTTAATTTATGGTGATACAAATTCGACTGCCGCCGCCGCCCTCGCCTCGGCGAAATTGCGTATTCCCGTTGCTCATGTAGAGGCAGGACTTCGCTCATTTAACCGAGCAATGCCCGAAGAGATCAATCGAGTTGTGGCGGACCATTTGTCGGATATTCTTTTTGCACCAACGGCTAATTCCGTAAGTCACCTTTTGCGAGAGGGGATACCGAACTCTAAGATTTTCCAGGTTGGCGACGTGATGTATGACGCGAGTATCTACTATGGTCTGAAATCACAGCAACGCTCCCGAGTGATTAAAAATCTTGGATGTAACTGTGGAGAGTACGTACTGGTGACAATTCATCGGCAGGAGAACACAAACGATGCAGATCGCCTTGGGGTTTTGTGTGATGCAATTGAGGCCATCTCCCGAGACAGACAGGTCGTGTTGCCACTGCATCCGAGGACGAAGAAGCAACTCGAACAATTTGGTTTAGATTTAACAGGGAAGAGACTGGTTTTGACAGAACCAGTCGGATATCTCGACATGGTTCAACTTGAACGTAACGCGGCGATCATCCTGACTGATTCTGGAGGGGTGCAGAAGGAAGCCTATTTCTACCGCGTCCCGTGTGTGACTTTACGAGCAGAAACAGAATGGATTGAGTTAGTCGAAACAGGATGGAATCGTCTTGGCGGTGATTCTGCAATCGAAATTATTGAGGCTACAGAGGAGGCAATTGGTTCGACGGGCAAGGATGCCCAACCTTACGGATCGGGACGCGCTGCCGAAGAAATTTATTCTGTTCTCAAGAATTCTAAATAGGCAATTGCGATGCACGTGTGGATACTTCAGACCGGCGAACCGTTACATTGCGACGCAGGCAATCCACGGCCAATGCGTGCGATGAATCTTGCTAATGCCCTAGTCGAACGAGGTCATTATGTGGTGATCTGGAGTAGCGCTTTTTACCATCAGGAGAAAATGCATCGCTCCCAGTCGCAGACAACAATTAAGATTTCGAATTTGTTGGAAATTCGATTGATTCCAAGTTGTGGTTATGACAGAAATGTAGGAATAGAGCGTTTGAAGGATCATTTTCAGATGGCACGTAACCTCAAGACTGCACTCGTTGATCAAAGTCATCCAGATGTTGTATTTGTTGGTTATCCACCAATTGAAACTGCGACTGTCATGACCCGTTGGTCACGCCAACGAGGTATCCCGATAGTCGTTGATGTCAAGGATCAGTGGCCACATTATTTTCTTGGTGCAGTTCCTTTTTTCGTAAGACCGCTTTTTCGGATTCTTCTGGCTCCGTATTTCTATTTGGGTAGGCGTGCGTTGCGAGATGCAAGTGGTTTAACGTCAATGTCGAAGAGTTTCCTAGAGTGGGCTGCAGAATTTCGTGGTTCGCCGGTTGGGCCAAATGATGCAATTTTTGCACTTACCGCGCCAGGCTCCCAATGTCTAGAAGCCGATCTAATTGACGCGTCAAGGTGGTGGGACGATCAAGGAGTAAAACTTGATAGTAAGTTCCGAATAATGTTTGTTGGCAGTTTCGCGTCCTCTTTTGATTTTGCGGCAATAACTGCTGCGGCCCGCAAACTGTTGGCATTAAATTTAGAAATTGAGTTCGTCCTCTGTGGCGATGGCCAAGATGCAACGAAGTTAAGAGAGTTGGCTGGCGATCTTTCGAATGTGCGTGTTTTTGAGTGGATTGACAGGCCGAAGATCGAGACATTAGCCAAACGGTGTGTAGCAATGATTGCGCCATATCGAAATGTTGAAAATTTCACGATGAATCTGCCGAATAAGATTTTGGATGGTCTTTCGCTTGGACTTCCAATTCTGACGTCGCTTAACGGAGAAGTAGAAAGATTAATTATTGAACATTCGGTGGGTATGCGGTACGGAGAGCCTCCGAGCCCTTGTCTTACGGACTGTGTGATCAGGCTCTACCAAGACCGAGATCTTCTGGAATCTCTTTCATCAAAAGCCAAAGCACTTTACGAACGAGAATTCAGAAACGACTATGTCTATGGCCGGATGAGCCATTTTCTGATTGGACTAATAAAATAAATTATCACCTCAATGTCATTTGAAGAGATTCGACAATCCTTGTTTTGACACGGACGAAAATATTATTCCAATAATATGATGACCGGCTCTCGACATAATCAATGCAGAGCGTTGTAAGTCTGATTTGCTTGACTTACCGAATTCGGCGACAAAAACTACGCCCGTATTCTTCTGTGGTTCGAGTTCGTTAATTGTAAGTTCATCGACGACCTCAAGAAGATTCACGATACTTGTCGCCGAAAGACCGGCTTTCAGAACTTCACCGACAGTCTTGGTGTCGACTCCAACAGAGAGCGGTACGAGCTGAACATTTTGCAGACTGCTTACATCTAAAGCGTTTCTAACCGCGACTATTAACTGTTGCTTCTCGAATGCGCTCGCAATTTTACTTAGGCCACCAAGTGTTGGAACTGAGCCAATAATTAGTGGAACATCGCTACTTCGGCGCAGACGCCGGTCGAACATCAGAGCAAATATCAATAGAACACATCCCAGTAAAAATCCGAGGGCGATTCCAAAAACGACTGCACGTGTGTTGGCCGACCATGTCGTTAATCGCGTGTCAATTACAGGTGTGAAAAGACCCTTTGGATCACTGGTGATCCGCGAAACGACGTCAACTTGGCCCGTTGCACTTTTTACAATTCCATTGAATGTGCCAATTGAGGAACGAAGGCCCTCGATCTGAGGTATAATTGCAGCTCGCTCCAGGGTGAGAGCCGCCGCAATCGCTGGGCTGTTTGTCGCTGCGATCTTAGACTCGAGTTCGTTTGCTACGGCTACGGCATTTTTTAGTTCTTCGTTTTTTACTCCTAAATTGAATGTCGCAAACTTTATAAGCGAGTCTTTGCGATAAGTTTGGATTAATGAGATGTATTCGTCGGCGGCTTCCTGTGCCGTCGAGCGCTCTAAAGACTCGACGACAAACTTGAGGTGTTCAGATTCGGCGGTAAATGTGATCTTCGATTTCTTTCCAGTTTTGGCTTCAACAAGTTCAACAATGTCGGTAGATTGCATTCGCAGGGCGATATCGTTTGGCGACTGTTGGACCACGGTATTTCCCATGGACTGATTTACAAAGAGAAGATCGATACTTTCTTGGTATAGGGCGACAAGAGATACCGCTGGTTCAGATCCGCTTTTATCTGTTGCGTTGGATCGAATTAGTAGGAATCCTGTCACCCCGAAAATTGATAGAACAATCAACCACCAGAGACGCCTAAATACATCAAAGTAAACCGAGGCATCAACTCGAGACGGCTGGTCCATTTAATACATTCTAGACTGACTGCACTCCTTAGGTAGTTCGGCTAACCCATATTGACGAGCGACTATCCTGAATGTGTGCGGGTTCCATTCTTTAAATACGCAGATATGTTCGCGATGTATGCAGACGAGTATCGGGTCGCCATGGACGTCGTACTCAATCGGGGAGCGTTTATTCTTCAATCTGAGAATAGAGAATTTGATCAGAATTTGGCAAAATACGTTGGGTCGAAATACGCCTACGGAGTTGGCAACGGAACTGACGCGATAATTATTGCTCTGCGTGCTGCTGGAGTTGGCCAAGGCGACGAAGTAATTCTTCCCTCTCATACATATATTGCCACAGCGGCGAGCGTGCATTTCGCTGGTGCGACGCCGGTTCTGGTTGAGTGTGGAACCGATCATTTAATCGACCCTGAAGCGATTGAATCTGCAATCACATCACGCTCGAAGTGCATTTTGCCTGTGCAATTAAATGGACGTACGGCAAATATGGAGGCGATAGAACAGATCGCCAAGAAGCATGGTCTTGTAATCGTTGAAGATGCGGCACAAGGTGTTGGTTCATCCTTCAAGGGACGTGCCGCAGGAACATTTGGCATTGCGGGTACTTACAGTTTTTTCCCGGCCAAGATTCTTGGCAGCTTTGGTGATGCCGGAGCGATTGTGACGAATGATGAAAAAATTGGCCAGCGAATTTCATTATTGCGAGATCATGGTCGCAACGAGGAAGGAAATGTTGTGGCTTGGGGCTTGAATAGTCGCCTAGACAATCTCCAAGCAGCCGTACTGCTTACTCGCATGAAACATCTTGACAAAGAAATAGCCCGACGTCGTGAGATTGCCAGTATGTACCAAGAAGGTCTTCAAGGTATTTCGGAATTGCTATTGCCTCCAGGTCCGAATGCAAGTCCAGATCATTTTGACTCGTATCAAAATTACGAGATAGAAGCCGAACGACGTGACGATCTAAAGAAGTTTTTACTGGATAATGGAGTAGGTACGTTGATTCAATGGAATGGCAGTCCGATACATTGGTTCAAGGATCTTGGGTTTAATGTAAATCTGCCAATAACCGACGAGTTATTTAAACGGTGCCTGCTCCTACCAATAAACTCAATGTTGACGAATTTGGAAGTTGAGATCGTAATCGAAGAAGTTCGGCGCTTCTATCGTTCATGAGAGACCCAGAATACGAAGGTCTGGGCACTCTTCGGTCGCCTGAGGAGCATCGCACGCCAGTCGTTACAACCGGTTTTGACGAGCAACTGTTACTGCGGTGGCATCGGGCGATGGTATTGATTCGTCGTGCGGAGGAAGTCATTGCCGAAATGATTGAGTCTGGAGAGGTGCGATGTCCATGTCACCTTGGAATTGGGCAGGAGGCTGTTGCAGTTGGGGTTGCGAGCGAATTGACTTCGAGTGACAGATGCTTTGGTGCTCATCGCAGCCACAGTCATTATTTGGCTCTTGGAGCTCCCGTTGAGGGACTACTCGCCGAAGTGTTGGGAAGATCTACTGGTTGCTCAGGTGGTTTTGGTGGGAGTATGCACCTCAAAGCGCCAGAGTTTGGTCTCGTCGGAACCGTACCAATAGTTGGAGCGACTATTCCGATTGCAGTCGGTGCGGCGCTGGCGCTAAAACTTGACGGCGGAAATTTTGTCGCGGTTAGTTTTTTGGGAGACGGCGCAACCGAAGAAGGAGTATTCCACGAGTCCCTAAATTTGGCGGCGAGCATGAGGCTGCCAGTGCTGTTTGTAATTGAAAATAATTTATACGCCAGTCACCTACACATTGACTATCGCCAACCTGGGGACGCACTGGTTCGGTATGCCGACGCGCATCATGTTGTTCGAGAACTTGTTGATGGGAACAATGTGGTTGAAGTTGCCCAAGCCACAAAGCGATTACTTGCCACGGTGCGATCTGAGCGCCGTCCCGCTGTGCTTGAAGCCGTGACCTATAGGTGGCGAGGTCATGTTGGTCATCGAGAAGATGTCGACGTTGGAGTTGAAAGACGCGACAATCTCCCATCATGGAAACAGCGTGATCCGATTGCTCGTCTGGAGCAAGGAATGCTGAGTTTAAACCCGCAGATAGAAAATCAACTTGCAAAAAATCGCAGTGAGGTTGACCTAGAAATCATTGAAGCGTTGAGTCGCGCTCGCGCGGCCCCATATCCAAACGAGTCTGCCGTCATCGCAAGTGTTTATTCCACAAGTGTTAATTCCAAAGGGTCGGTTTAACGATGGAATACGGCGAGGCAATAAGAACTGGTTTTCATTATCTATTAGAAAGTGACCGATCGGTGATTGTGATCGGACAAGGTCTCTGGAGCCCTTGGTATGTCGGGGACACGATGCGTGATCTTGAGAAAGAATTCGGAACTGATCGGGTAATAGATACTCCGGTCAGCGAACTTGCATGCACCGGCGCCGGCGTCGGAGCGGCGCTCTGTGGCTATCGGCCGATCGTCACCCATCCAAGAGTTGATTTTGCACTACTTGCAACAGATCAGATGGTGAATCAAGCTGCAAAATGGAACTCGATGTTCGGTGGAACTAGCCCAGTCCCTGTTGTGTTTCGGATGATTGTAAACCGCGGCGGTGAGCAAGGTGCTCAACATAGTCAGAGTCTCTACTCATGGTTTGCTCATATTCCCGGACTGAGGGTTGTCGTACCTGCAACGCCGCAAGATGCGCAGGATCTTCTTGTCGCTGCGACGCTTTCAGATGATCCAGTTGTATATATCGATGATCGATGGCTTTATGATTGGGATCAAGCTGTCACAGCTCCTCGGGCGATAAATCTTGCGTCTCAGGGGCCATTGGTTTTACGACATGGAACAGATATCACGCTTGTTGGTCTTTCTTGGACCACAAGACTATTGATGGACGCGGCCAATCTGTTGCAAACCGAAGGTCTATCTTGTGAGGTCGTCGATCTGAGGGTGATTAATCCGTTTGATGCGTCAGTTGTTGCGCAAAGTGTTTCTAAAACAAAAAGACTACTCGTTGCCGAGGGCGACTGGGTGACATGCGGAGTAGGCGCCGAAGTAATAACACGAGTGATTGAAGAGCTCGGCCCGCACGCGTTGAGCGTGGCTCCGAAACGAGTTGGTCTGGTGGATGCACCTGCTCCGACTAGCAAGCCACTCGAAAATAACTATTACCCCAAAGTTCAAGACATTGTCAAACATGTGAACGAAATGATGAAATGGCAATGAAACCAATTAAACGAATAATTGATTTATCAGCGTCGATTCTCGGACTGATTTGTTTGTCGCCGGTTCTTGTGACCGTTGCCTTTCTAATTTGGCTTACTGACCGAGGAAATCCTTTCTATACTGCTCCGAGAGTTGGAAAAAAGTTTCGGCTCTTCAAGATGATTAAGTTTCGGTCGATGGTTTTGAATGCAGATTCGACGGGAGTCGATTCGACTGGAAACAATGATCCGCGAATCACATCAATGGGTAAATTTATAAGACGTTTTAAAATTGATGAACTTCCTCAACTCGTAAATGTTTTGAAGGGCGAAATGAGTCTCGTTGGCCCTAGACCAAATGTTGAAAGAGAAGTTCGTCTTTATAGTGACCAGGAGCGAAGACTTTTGAATGTTCGCCCAGGGATCACAGATATGTCGTCAATTGTTTTTGCAGATGAAGGCGAGATCTTGGCAGATAAGGCCGATCCAGACATCGCTTATAACCAATTAATTCGCCCAGGTAAGAGCCGTCTCGGCTTATTTTATGTTGACAACCATTCATTCTCAATTGATTTAAAAATAGTTTTACTCACATTTCGTAACAGCATTAATCGACAGAGTGCTCTGAATGGAGTTGCACAATTACTTGCTAAATATGGAGCACCTGCATCAATGGTTGAACTTGCCAAACGCACAACACCAATCATCCCAAGCCCGCCGCCTGGTATGACTTCAATAATTACGTCGCGCGAATAGTCGTCGCGATTTACCTCTCGAGTGGTCGAACTACACAAAAGGTTTTATTTTGCGACGCACTTTCAGCGGTCTATTCTCGGCGTTCAAACAGTGTCCATCATTGAGGTCAAATCGCCATCCGTGCAGGGAACATGTGAGTTCGTTGCCATTTATTTCGCCAAAAACTGAAAGATCGGCTTGACGATGAGGACATTTTCGCTGCATCACATAATCTCCGAGTTCGATTTCTTCACTGAGCTCAGTATTTGTTTGTAGTCGAGACACGGCCTCATGCTCAGTTCTCTTCATTCGCTCAACTGAAAGACTCTTGAAGAAATTGTAAAGATACTCGTTAAATTCGCCCGATCGCCACGCCGAAAAGCGACATGACAAGAACAGCGAATTTGACCAGTCAACTGATTTTTGTTTTGCAACTATCTCAAGTAGATCGCGCGGAATCGTAAAACGAAAACTAAATTCTTGATCGGTAAATGGTTCAACCTTTCCTTCTGGAAAGTTTATTAACACAGAAAGACCGCCAGTTTCAATCAGACAACTCGCGCCGATACCGATTCGCACAGATGGCGCAAGTGCCAGCAGTGGCTCGAACCAAGCACGAAGTGTTGTCAATAAGTCAGTGGGCTCGCAGGCCCATCGTTGTTTTTCGTGGGCTAGCCAATTTGCCCATTCGCTTTGGTATTTACGTAAGTACGCCTCTTTATTCTCAAAAATTTCTTGCACATCAACATTTGTTGGATGAGTAACGGCGATTTCGTCTGGTGAAATCTCGATAATCGTGCCCGGTACAGCCAAAATGTCATTCGTACGACCCGATGCTCTAAGTCGAGAGAGAAATGCTTGTTGATCTGGAAAGATCGATACTTCGTCACCAGTAATCATGTTCAAGCCGAACAGTGATTCATCGAGAAAACACGGTGGACCAGCAGATGGAACTACGGCCCGCGCATCAAGTGTTTCAACATATTTATGAGCACGTGCGAACTGACTCTCAACTTTTGCAATAGCAAGTTTGCGCTTCGTGGCCTCATCGTCGTCGTAGACCATTGGATACCAAATTGCACCGCTGAATTGCAACAAGTGCAAATCAACCGGTCCATGCGCACGCAATGCATCGAGGTTGCCAGTGCGGCAATCGTTCTGGTTGACAAGTCTGGTAACGCCGTCGCTAACAACTAGCGCCGAGTCACCGCCAGGGCCGTCAGTAATCGAAGTTTCGACATGTATCGCAATTGTGGTTGCGCTATCTAAGGCAATTTCTTGCGCATCTGTGGTTTGCAGAAAGTTTGTAAATCCAAGCGCACTTAGCCGCCGCTCAAGTTCGCGGGTTGGAAAACCAGGAAGCAAAACTACCGCATTTCGACTGACATGCTTGGCGAGAAACGCTTCGTCCAAATGGTCACCGTGGATATGCGAGATATATAGATGTGTTGGGGATTCAATCTTTGCGATTAAATCTGGTGACAGTCGATCGTTACGCGGAAATGGAAACCACGATCCGAAAAATGCCGGAACAAACCATGGATCACAAAGAATCCTGGTTTTGCCAGACTCAACGAGAATGCCGGCATGCCCAAGCGAGATTGCTCGCATCTCTATTTATGCAACGGGTGGATCGGTGTATTGCTGGCCTGCACGAGCAACATGCTCGGTCCACTCTTTGCCATTCCAATAACGCAACTCAAAACGACTAGATGGATCGGCGTACCATGCAGCCGGAACGGCAAGGTCGTTCGTCGTCGGTGCTGCGACGCTCGATGTATTGGTTGCAGAGGTGGCAAGACCTGCTGTCGCTCTACGTAAAAACGTGCAATAGCGACCATCAGGCGTGGGAACAATTGAAACGACTTCCCAACCCTCCGCAGATTTCTTTGTTAGTTCTGTTGCTAGAGCTTCTGGGCTGGCGTTATACGGGTTGAAAGCTACGTACTCAAACATGCAGTCAGGCTAGTGCGAAATATGGTTCAATAAATGACCGCTAAGAACAAAACCGTGCAGCGTAACCTTATGAATGTGAGAAGCGACGGACAACAACGCATCGGCTATTTCGGCCCGGCTGGGACATTTACCGAGCAGGCTCTTTTAACACAACAAGATCTTGCGGTCTGCCAACTTGTTGCCTATCGAACGGTTCCAGATGTGCTTGATGCAGTCGACTCTGGTGAAGTTGATCGGGGCCTTGTACCGATTGAAAACTCGATCGAAGGAACGGTTAACTTCACCCAGGACGCGCTTGTGTTTGATCACAGTCTGTTGATTCAGCGCGAAATCGTTCTTGACATTGAGCATTGTCTTGTGGCCCGACCAGGAGTTTTAATGAGTGAGATCTCAAGTGTGTTATCGATTCCAGTCGCAACCGCCCAGTGCCATGCTTTCTTGCGTAATAAATTTCCACAAATCGAGATTCGGGTCGCAAATTCGACGGCAGAAGCAGCACAGATAGTTGCAGGATCTAGTTCGGAGAAGTTTGCGGCGGTCGCCCCAAGGGCTGCCGCAAAGTTATACGGGTTAGAAGTGCTAGCAAGCGATATTGCAGATCATCAGGGCAACCAAACTCGATTTGTACTCGTCGGTAACGGCGTTATCCCGCGGGCGACTGGTCACGATCGAACTGCTTTTGTTGTGTTCCAGCGAGCGGACGAACCCGGAAGTTTGATTTCTATCCTGCAAGAGTTTGCCGCACGTCGAATTAATTTGTCGCAACTGCTTTCTCGTCCAACCAAGCGTGGCGGTCTTGGTGATTATTGCTTCATCATCTATGCAGACGGACACATTGAAGATGAGTTGATGGCTGATGCATTACGTGACCTGCATGCAAAACAGGGTGATGTGAAATTTCTTGGCTCATATCCTGCAAGTGGAGAACACGCGCATAGTGCGCGCGAGCACGCCGACACTCGCTGGCGCGAAGCTGACGATTGGATGACAGAGTTAAGAAGTCGCATCGCCCGCTAGCGTTTATAACGGAACGGTGGCAGAGTG
>JABMNW010000024.1 GCA_013204455.1 Acidimicrobiaceae bacterium | reverse complement strand
GATGTTGTAGATCTCGCCAGGTGTGCCCCGTTCAAGCGCCAAGTGCACGCCGGCGCAATGATCGTCGACATAGATCCAGTCGCGTTCGTTTAATCCGTCTCCGTATAGAGGTATCTTTTCCCCATCTAATAGGTTCGTCGTAAATAGCGGAATTGCTTTTTCTGGGTACTGAAACGGGCCAAAATTATTAGTACAACGAGTCACAACTACTGGCGTACCGTACGTCGAAAAATACGCCAGTGCGATTAGATCCGAGCCGGCCTTCGAAGCAGAATATGGACTACGTGGCTCGAGCGGATCACTCTCAAGCGATGAGCCGGTCGCGACCGAACCATAGACCTCATCTGTGCCGATGTGTACCACCCGCGAAATGTCAAGGCGACGAGCAGCATCGACGACAACATTCGTGCCAAAACAATTTGTCAAAATAAAATCTTCACTGCCAGCAATTGAGCGATCGACGTGGCTCTCTGCAGCAAAATGGACCACGACATCGTGGCCGCGCATAGCCGACTCGACATCGCCCGGGTTGCATATATTGCCCTTGGCGAACTTAAATCTTGGATTGTCGTCGACATCCTTGAGCGTCGAGAGATTGCCGGCATAAGTTAACGCGTCGTAAACAGTTACTTCGTCATTTGTATTGGCAAATACCCAGCGCACATAATTGGACCCGATGAATCCTGCGCCACCAGTTACAAAGATTTTCATGCAGTTCGTTATGTCCGCATTGGCCAGAAGGGGCGCACCTGCGAGTCAATTGAATCTCGAGTTGGATTGGCCGCATCTCGAGTTGACAAAATAGGCGCTTTAACTCCCCAATCGGCTTTGACTGCCGAATCGTTCCAAGCCAGGCCGAGTTCATCTTTCGGGTTGTAATAGCTGTCGACGAGATATGTGATCGTCATCTCGGTAAGTGAAGCGAAACCATGGGCAACTCCAGGTGGAATAAAAATTCCGCGATGATCGTGTGTGCCATCGCCACGCGCACCGATATCGATTACTTGTGTCGCACCATCCGTTGGCGAACCAACACGCAAGTCGTGCAACACCACACGACAAGTCCCGATCGGTACATACCAATAGTCGGCTTGGTGCAGGTGATAATGCAATCCAACGATGCACCCAGCCTGACGATCACCGCGGTTGCCTTGCAACATTTCGCGTCCAAGTGGAAACCACTCGCGACGATAGGTTTCGATAAATATTCCACGCGAGTCGCCATGCATCTGTGGCTCGACGATTTGTACACCTTTGATAAGGGGCGACTCTGTAATAGTTGCCATTACTCAAGTTCTACTTTCGAGTCATCGCCAAGCATCAGTCGCAATGCTCTTGGCTGTTGGATACTGCGTGACACTTCGACATCGCGACCTATCAGCGAATCGGTCAATTTCGACACTCCAATGATTGAACTGCCATCAAGCACGACAGAATGATCCAACTCTGATTTGATAACTCGGCAATTCCGACCAAGCGACGTGTACGGCCCGATGTAACTATCTTCGACAATGGCATCCAGGCCAATTACAACTGGTCCACGAATCCGTGAGTTAGAAATCTTTGCACCGCGTTCGATTGTGACTCGTCCTTGAATCTGCGACGAGCCGTCAACTGTGCCGTCAATGTGCGGTGTCATTGCATCCAATACGAGTCGGTTGCACTCCAGCAATGGATCTTTTTTGCCGGTGTCGATCCACCAACCTTGCAAAACTTTATGTCTCACCGGATGGTTGTTGTCGACCAGCCACTGAATCGCATCGGTGATTTCAAGTTCGCCACGCGCGGATGGCGCGATCGAACGTACTGCCGTATTGATCGTCTTGTCAAACAAATACACTCCAACCAACGCAAGATCAGACGGCGGATCTATCGGTTTTTCGACCAGTCGCACAACATGACCTTGCTCATCTACTTCTGCCACACCAAACTGTCGCGGGTCTTCGACATGGCACAACAAAATTTGCGCCACCGGCTTGGTATCTGAGTTACCTGCTCTGGCAGACTCAAACTCCTGTACGAATTCTTCGAGACCTTGCTCGAGCATGTTGTCGCCGAGATACATAATAAAGTCATCATCCCCGAGAAATTTGTCGGCAATTAACACGCAGTGTGCCAAACCGAGTGGCTCATCCTGTGGAATATATG
>JABMNW010000023.1 GCA_013204455.1 Acidimicrobiaceae bacterium | reverse complement strand
GCCGTAAGTTGCTCTTTGGTCAACACCTTTGGCAATCGACCCGAGCCAGACGGAGTGCGTACGCCGGTCGTCGGATCGATTTTTAACGTGCCGTTGCGAACATGCCAAGCAAAATATCGACGAATTGCGGCAAGCTTTCTTGTCACACTTCGCTTGGCTTGTTTGCTAGTTGTCAGAAAACTGATGTACTGACGCACCATATCGCGCGTAACTAGTCGCGGCGAGTTTACTTTGAGTCGCGAGACCCAGTGTTCGAACTGTTTGATATCGCTGGCATAAGCACTCGTCGTATGTGGCGACGCAGCGGTCATCGACCCAATGAACTGATCAATACTCCACCCAGCCGTCATAGCGATTACAACGGTATCGGTTCAGTCTTGCGGCTACCTGATTTCAATCACTTCCCACCATCCAGAGTTACTGACAACCCAACCCAAAGCCTCAAGACGCCCAAGTGTGATAGCCGCTTCGAGTAATGGCAAATTTGTACGGATCACAAACTCATCGAGCGTGAACGGCGAGCCAACCATTGTTACTACTAAATGCTCGTCGCTTGTTGTTAAGCGTTGTCGTGAGTCATAAATATTTTCGGCACAACGACGGTGATCAAGTCCGAGTGCGACAAGAACATCTTGCGCACTGATAATTGGCAGACAACCCTGTTGAATCAGCAAATTCGTGCCATTAGATGCAACATTGCGTGGTGATCCAGGCACTGCCAGCACCGTGATATCACGCTTTTGTGCTTCGTCGACGGTGATCATTGATCCACCAGTTGCCCGCGATTCGACGACAACGAGTACTTCACTTAGTGCAGCCAAAATTCTGTTACGCAGCGGAAATCGAAATGCTTCGGGCGGAGACCCTGGTGCAGACTCACTGAGCAAAACACCATGACGCGCAACGTCTTGCCACAGTTGATTATGTTCTTTGGGATAAACAACATCTAAGCCAGAAGCGACCACGCCGACGGGGCGGCCGATCGGAGGTTGTGTTTCGAGTGCGCGTAGTGCGCCGCGGTGCGCCCATGCATCGATACCTCGGGCTAGACCCGACACGATGCAAACATTATTAAGTGCTAGATCATGAGCAATGTGCGAGGCAAGATATCGTCCCGATGCTGTCGCACTGCGGGTGCCGATCATCCCGACTCGACGAACATTCAACGTATTTAGATCACCGAGATAGAACAACACTGCTGGTGGGGCCAGATCGCCGCGCAACACATTTGGATAATCTTTGTCGCCAAGAATTGTTATTTGGATGCCCGTGTTTTTACAGCGCCGGACAATCTGATCTTGCAGGTCTTGTGTCGCACGGTGGCGCAAAAGATCTGTTAGCCCGCTCGCGCGTAACATTGCTGCGACTACAACATCTGGTTTTGCACGCCCTTGGACAACCGCCCACGCAGTTTGTGGGTCATGATGTGCGAGCAATGTCGTCAATCGTTTTGGACCAATTTGCGGTAACGCACTAAGCGATGCTGCGGCAATGTGATCCGGCGATAACGACAATTGATCCAAACCCATCAGAACACGAGATCGCGAGCACGCAGACCCGAGGCGAGATCCACTCACAACATCAGAGCCAGATTTAGATGTGCATCATCAACTATTTCTGGCGCACCATCTAGATCGGCAACAGTGCGTGCCACGCGGCGCACACGATGGTAACCGCGACCGGTTAATCGACCGTGCTCTAGCGCGTTACGTAGTAATTGCTCTGCTTTTTTACTTAGCGGCGCAGCGATGTCGAGTTGTACGCGAGACAGTGCCGAATTAGTACAACCAAATCGTGCAATCGCCAAAGACCTGGCAACTTCAACTCGTTTGGCGACAACACTCGTCGGCTCTCCCCTTGTCGGACTCATTAGTTCATTTGTGTTTGGTCGGGAAACAGCCACACGTAAATCAAAACGATCGAGTAGTGGTCCAGAGAAACGTCGCAAATAGCGAGCCCTTGCCACATCATCACAAGTGCATGCACCAGGTGTGCCCTCGCCACACGGACATGGATTTGTCGCGGCCACAAGTAAGAACCGCGCTGGCATCACGACACTTGATCTGGCTCGTGCCAAACGCACGATTCCCTGCTCAAGTGGCTGGCGCAAAGCATCTAAAACTGACGGCGCAAACTCGCCGAGTTCGTCGAGAAATAGAACCCCATGATTGGCTAGCGAGATTTCTCCTGGGCGCATCAATGCGGTGCCACCGCCGACCATCGCGACCATCGATGACGAATGATGCGGAGCGCGATACGGCGCCGTTCGAATTAGTCCAGAGTTGGGAGATTCGAGTTGGACTGACGAGTGGACCATCGTCGCGGAAATTGCTTCGTCATCATTTAACGGTGGCAATAATCCGACAAGCCGCTCGGCGAGCATTGTTTTGCCGGCACCAGGTGGACCAACCAGCAACAAGTGATGGGCACCGGTAGCCGCAATCTCTAATGCTTGACGCGCAACAGGCTGACCCTGCACATCGGCGAGATCTCGTAGAAGATGCGATGTCTGGTTTGATTCTTGTGTCTCGTGATTAAATTGGATCGCGGTCTGCCACGAGGCCCGACCTGCCAAACATTCGACAACATCAAATAGTGTTCGCGCAGAAAAAACATACGCCGTTGATGCCGCACTTGCCTCGGCGAGATTTTCGGGCGCGACAATGGTTTGCCGATCGTTTACGGCTAATACCAATGGTGTGGCACCGCGCACTCCACGCAATGATCCGTCTAAACCCAACTCGGCAATAAACGCGTACTGCGACAGAAGATCAACAGGCACTAAATCTTGGGCGGCAAGTAGACCAATCGCAATTGCGAGGTCTAGACAGGCGCCGGATTTTCGGTCGCCAGTTGGCGCAAGATTTACTGTTATCCGTCGCGTCGGCCAACTCAGACCAGATGACAATAACGCCGCACGAACTCGGTCGCGACTTTCGCGACAGACCTCATCGGGCTGTCCAACCACGGTGAACCCAGGTAATCCGATGCCGGCGTGTACTTCTACATCGACTCGCGATCCCCGAACGCCGAGCAAAGTTGCCGACCGCACTGATGCAAACACTCGCCTGACCCCCAATAGATATGCGAAATAACTATGATTACTCTGCTAATGATTAATAAAATTTTTCGAACCAAGACGACGGTCGATTTGTCTGGCTCATGTGTGCGCCGTAGTGCAAGCACGGCTTTTAAAGCTCTGGGGTTTAGCCTTTGTCTCGTCGTATTTATTAGCGCATGTAGCCAAACTCCGCGTACAGCAACAAACTTTTGTCGGCAACTGGCCAAGGAGATGCCCAGCATCACAGAACCAACGGTCACTCCGGCAGACGTTGTGGCAATGCTGGATAGATATCGGCGACTAGGTAAAGTTGCGCCACTTGCAATCGAAAAGAACTGGCAGTCGCTGACCGAACTGCTTACGGTTGCATCTCGCGCCAACGCCACAGACCCGCAGAGTATTCAAGCCGTCGTCGACATGGCCTATGCCACTGAAAAAGCAGCCGATGCATCGGCGAAATGGATTCGCGAAACTTGCGGTGTAGATATTTCAAGCGGACTCAACGTCGGACCCACGCCTTAAAAACTAGTTAACCAGTAAATGCGTCAGTAAACGCGCCAGTAAGTTAAACTATTTCTCCGCGCTTGACAATCACTTTGTCAACAAGACCGTAATCGCGTGCGCCTTCGGCGGTAAACCAACGATCGCGCTCGGAGTCGGCCTGAATCTCTTCGAGTTTTCGACCCGAATGATGCGCTGTAAGTTCGGCCATGCGACGCTTCGTATACGTCAGTTGCTCGGCTTGAATTGCAATGTCGGATGCTTGTCCGCGCAATCCAGCAAGTGGTTGGTGCATCATGATTCGCGAGTTCGGTAATATATAGCGTTTGCCGGCCGCACCCGAAGTGAGCAAAAACTGCCCCATTGAAGCGGCGAGACCCAAACACACTGTGGCGACGTCACAGGCGACAAACTGCATCGTGTCGTAGATTGCCATTCCCGCAGTTACTGATCCGCCAGGACTAATTATATATAGCCAAATATCAGCCTTTGAGTCCTCCCCTTCGAGGAACAGCAACTGTGCGCAAACTTGGTTAGCCATTTCGTCGTTGATATCGGTACCGATCATGATCACGCGATTCTTAAGCAGACGGGTGAAAATATCGGCACGCGAGTCGAATCCTGGTTCGAGAGCAACTGGCAGATTGATTGACATGACTTGCAGACTATCTTGCAAACTTAGATCTACCGAAGGATGCCACTGAAAATAACAATCACGCGCTCATCATCGGCAATTTCTGGGCGTATTGCAAGCAGACCGGCAAGTCCTGCCGATCCCGTAGGACTGACATTAATATTCGTCACACGATGCGCCAGTTGATAGCTTTCGTGAATTAGTTTTTCTGGGGCGACAACGGGCGAACCATCGCTATCGACGATTGCGTTACACGCACCGATCCAGTCATATGTTTCGTCATCGAGAATCCCATCAGCCAGCGAACTTGGCGTAGTTTCCCATGGCCACATACATTGTGACCAACGCGAACCCGCATTACGCGCACCACCACTCTGTTGCGCGCGTTCAAACGCTCGCGCCAGTGGTGCGCAACCTTGCGTCTGTACCGCATGGACTCGAGGCTTCGTGCCACCAGCGAAAAAGCCATTGGCCGCCGAGCTGACTAACGCACCGCCACCGACTTGGACAAACATTCGACTGATCATTGGTCCAGTTAATTGTTCGGCAACGACTGCCATCTCCCAGCCGGTGGTGCGCCCGCCATCCAAACACCAAGCATTTTCGGGACCTTGCACACCAAAAGGAATGTCACCCTGTTCAATCACCTCGCGAAATTTAATCACACACGGATCACCAGGCGGATCACTTACGCGCCTCGCGCATCGCACAACATCTGCACGCAATGATTGCAAAATATTTAGTGTTGCCGTGTCCGCGTGTTCTGGTACGAAAACACGAATCGGCCAGTCAACTGCACGGGCGAGAGTGCTGGCGGCAATCGCTGCGTTGCCACATGATGCAATCGCTAGTGCTGGACGTTGCGCAACACTTTTCCATGGTGCACAACCAACTTGCTCGGTCACAATTAAGTGCAACAACTCGGTAAATAAGTGCCGCGCTTTTTGCGAGCCAGCAACATTGTTTGTTTCGTCTTTAATCCAAACTCCGCCATCTTGATTAAATGAAAGCGCACTTGACAATCCGTCGTGGCGCTCAAATGGTGTCGTGCGAAAGCCTGTTCCAGCGATGAGAGCTACAGCATTGTCAAGTTCGCGAATCGTGTTTGTGCGAGCGGCGAAGTCCAGACCAAGAGTCGCGGCAAAAGCATCCCAGGCGAGATAACGCTGAAACGCAATGAATGGGTTTAGATCGCCGCTACTGCGCAGCGGAGCGATGATCTCGTCAAGTTCGAGCACATGATGACGATCGGTACTCGTCGCGTTTGGGCAACGCCATGAAAAAACTTCGCTGATCGCAACACCTTGACCACATACGGAGCAATGCCAGCCAGTGACGACCGGTGTCTGTTGCATTTCCGCTATTTCGCGGCGGTGACCCGACGATTGAACTCGCCGATAAGTTCGTCCCACACCGGCAGATATTTACGCAAATCGCGCCAAAAAGACTGCGAGCGTCGGGCTTCGAACACAGCCAATGGTGTGCCTTGCTGCTCGACCCAGGTGTAATAGCCGAGATTAAAAATCCGTGTGCGGTCGCGTTCTGTGCAGTCGATCATTGCGTCGGTGCCAACCATGGCAAGATGTTCGGCAAATACTTCTGCGGCGTCCAACTCGGTGAACGAATTATCAAACCGACGAGAAATTGTCTTGACGCGCTCGCTTGAATACAGATCGGCGCCGTCAGTGGCGATGGTAATTAACGCATCGTTGGCGCCCAAACCGAGCAACTTTGCCGTCTTGATTGCGGCGATCACATTGCATATCGACGAAAAACCAAAATGCGCAAGTGACTGCACAACCTCAACTGGCACACCTTTGCGTTCGGCGAGATAACGACAGCCGGCTTGCGTGTTGAACATCACGTCAAGTTCGTCAGTTGCGTGATCAGAAACACCGACTACGACATCGGTATTCATCACATTATGAATTAATGGAATGTGTTTGTCGCCGATGCCTTGAATATTGTGTTCGCCAAAACCATTTTCCAACATCGTTGGACATTCGAGTGCTTCGACGGCGACAATTTTTGTTCCGTATTCTTCTTTCAATCGGTCGCCGGCAGCGATCGTGCCAGCCGAACCGGTTGCCGAAGTAAATGCCGCGAGGCGCAACTTGCCACCCGTGCTTGCGTTGACATGATCGAAAACTTGTGAGAGAGCACGTCCAGTTATTTCGAAGTGACCAAGATGGTTTCCAAATTCGCAAAACTGATTGAAAATAAAATTCTTCGGATCGCGTTCCATCTCGTTGCACGCATCATAAATTTCTTTGACGTTGCTTTCTGTTCCTGGCGTGCGCACAACATCGCTTGGGTCAATCACCCACTTGTCCAACCAGTCAAAGCGCTCTTGCGACATACCGGCAGGCAACACTGCAACGCCGCGCGAACCCATGATCCGACTAATTGCTACGCCACCGCGCGCATAATTACCGGTTGATGGCCAAACTGCGCGGTGACGACTTGGATCAAATTGACCAGTAATAATGCGTGGCGCTAAACATGAATAAGCAGCAAGAACTTTGTGCGCAGTGATCATTGGGAAGCGATCGCCAAACATCACGATGATCGGACTTTCAACTCCGGTTAAAGAACTTGGCAAGACAATATGGTCGGGTACCGACACACGGTCGCCTTGCATGTCGTTGTACCAATGCACACGAAACAAGTTGCGCGCATCGGCGGCATTTTTATCAACACCACGCGCGTAGTTCGGATCGATAAGTGAAGGGTCTGCGAGTTGTGCAAACGTCGGCAGAACAACATTATTTTTCGCGCATAATGCAACGCTGTTGTCGAGTGCTTGTTGATCCACAATCTGGTCGGCAAGTCCGAGTTGACCTGCAAGAGCAGCCGTATCCAAAACCGGCTTGGAGCCATGAGAAGCCGTAAAGGTTGAAGTCAAGGTTTACATTATGTCAAATAAAGCCCCAGAAGCGCTACTCTTATGGGCTACGGCCGACGTAGCCCAATGGCAGAGG
>JABMNW010000022.1 GCA_013204455.1 Acidimicrobiaceae bacterium | reverse complement strand
GTAATTATTTGTGGTGGTCTTGGACCAACACATGACGACATCACTCGCGAAGCAATCGCCGAAATTATGGGTGTCGAATTAGAATTGAACGACGAAATTGCGTTAGTTATTGAGCAAATGTTTACAGCACGCAATCGCCGGATGCCGGAAAATAATTTACGCCAAGCAATGGTGCCGCGTGGAGCAAAAATTATTGAACAACGACGGGGCACAGCGCCAGGACTAATTTGCCAAGTTGGTGACAAGGTTATGTATGCCGTACCGGGTGTTCCGTTTGAACTCTACGAAATGTTTGAGCGAGCGATCTTGCCCGATCTTCTTGCACGAAGTGGTGAAGCATCAGTAATTAAGAGTCGAGTATTGCGCACATGGGGGGATAGCGAGAGCGGTCTTAACGAACGACTTGCAGGAGTGATTAGTGAATTGGAAAAAATTGGTAATCCGACGCTGGCATTTTTGGCGAGCGGTTGGGATGGAATAAAAATACGGCTGACAGCAAAAGCTAAGACCCAAGATCAAGCGTTCAAACTGATTGACACTTGGGATGCAAAGGTGCGTAGCGAAGTGGGCGACATCGTCTTTGGCGTCGATGATCAATCAATGGAGTCCGTAGTGCTTGATACGTTGCGACAACGGAAATTTACTCTTGGTGTTGCGGAATCTGTGACCGGTGGTTTAGTCGCGGGAAGACTTACAGCTATTGATGGCGCAAGTGATGTATTTCGTGGCGCAATCGTAAGTTACGCCAGCGAAGTTAAATACGAAGTGTTGGGCATATCGCAAGATCTAGTAGTAAGTCAAGCCGCGGCAATCGAAATGGCAATAGGCGTACGCCGCGTGTTGGGATGCGATATTGGTCTGGCGTTAACTGGCGTTGCTGGGCCAAATGAACAACAAGGTGTAAAGGTCGGCACGCTGTGCGTTGGTCTGGCGATGCCCGATGGTTCGACAAAATCGAGCACAATGCATCTGCCCGCTCCGCGCGAGCAAATGCGCCAATTGTCCGTGATTAGTGCGCTCAATTTCCTACGCCGCGAACTTCTACACTGATTCGATAATTTGCAACATCATGCGGTTTGGTGTATGTTTGGCGATGAAGGTTCCGCAATTCGCCGGCAATTCAACAAACCGGCTACTCAACAAGGGGGAAGTAAATGATTAGTGGTCGTCGTCGAGCGTGGTTAGCGTTTGCAATTGTCGGGGCACTTGTCCTGGCCGCATGTGGAGGCACTGATTCAGCCACCGAGGTAGTTGAGGAGACAACAGACACTGTTGCCGTTACCGACACCACCCCGGCCGCAGCGGCCGAGCCGTTCACCCTTGCTAATTTCACACCAATGGAAGGTGCTGAAGTTGTTAACTGTGCACCACCCGCAGGTGAACCGATCAAGGCGGCATGGATCTATATCGGTCCGATCAACGACGGCGGTTGGACACAGGCTCACCACGAGGGTTTGAAAGCTGTTCAAGCAGCACTTGGCGATCAAGTGATTACGACCTACAAGGAAAACATTCCAGAAGGTCCGCAGGCAGTACAAACAATCGATCAACTTGTGGCCGACGGCAACACGATCATCTTTGCCAACTCATATGGCTACCAAGACGCATTCGTTGAAGGTGCCGCGAAGTACCCAGATGTTTGCTTTGAACACATGACCGGATATAAAATCTCACGCAACCTCTCACAGAGTTTCGGTGCTGGCGAGGATGGGAAGTATCTCTCTGGTATTGCTGCTGGTGGCGATACTAAGAATGGCAAGATCGGCGTTGTCGCGCCGTTCCCAATTCCTGAGGTGATCCGTGGCATCAATGCTTTCGCACTCGGTGCTCGTTCGGTGAACCCTTCGGCGACGATACAGATCGTGTGGACCAACACCTGGTTCGACCCAGCGCTCGAACGTAAGGCGGCTGAATCATTGATCGCCGCTGGTGTCGATACTCTCGCCGCATTCCAAGACTCGCCAGCGACCGGCGAAGCAGCCAAGGTTGCAGGTTTGGGATGGGCAGGCTATGGCGCCGACCAGAATGCGAACTTCCCAGATATTTGGTTGAATGCCACGATCTACCAATGGGCTGTATACGAAGTGCCCCGAGTTAAGGCAGCCCTAGAGGGCAGGTGGATCGCGGGCGACTACTACGGTAATTTGGGAGATGGGTTCATCAAAATGTCCAGCATCGGTAAGCGCGTCTCGGCCGACACAGTAGCCAAGATCGCCGAAGCGTCGGCAAGGTTGGCTGCGGCATCTGGCTCAATGTTCACTGGTCCGATCAAGGGGCAGGATGGAACCGAGAAGATTGCCGCAGGCGTAACTGCCAGTCATGGTGAGCAAATGGGCATGTTCTACCTCGTTGAGGGAATTATCGGAGATCTACCGAAGGGCTAATCTTAAACAGTAGAAGGGGGGGTGAGTCTTTGGGCTTGCCCCCCTTTCTCTATTTATCTTTGAAATTTGTGTTTGAAATTTGTGTTTGAAATCAACTGGGGGGCGATGAACCAAGAAGTAGCAGTGCGGATGACGGGAATCGTGAAAAGATTTCCAGGCGTTGTTGCCAACGACGGTGTCAATTTTGAAGCCAGGGTCGGTGAGGTTCATGCCTTGCTCGGTGAAAACGGTGCCGGCAAGTCAACACTTTCAAACGTACTCACTGGTCTGTATCGACCAGATGAAGGCACCACCGAATTAAATGGAGTGCAGGTGTCGTTGGCTTCGCCGCGAGATGCGCTGAGCGCTGGAATCGGGATGGTCCACCAGCACTTCCGACTTGTACCAACTTTTACGGTTGCAGAGAACATTGTGTTGGGTGAGAAAAATAAAAATCTGTTGATCAACGCCTCCGAAGTCTGTGCACGCGTGGAACAGCTATCAACCCGCTACGGACTCGCTGTTGATCCGCGGGCACGAGTCTGGCAACTTTCAGTTGGTGAGCAACAACGTGTTGAAATCTTAAAAGTTTTATATCGCGGCGCCAAGGTGTTGATACTTGACGAGCCAACGGCCGTGCTCACTCCGCAGGAAGCCGACACTCTGTTTGCCACATTGCGAGCGATGGCAAAAGAGGGTCGCACGGTCATCTTTATTTCCCACAAACTTGAAGAAGTGATGGCGGTTTCTGATCGCGTGACGGTGTTGCGCGGTGGCAAAACCGTTGGCACCGTTGAAACTTTGTCGACATCCACACGTGATCTTGCCCGTCTGATGGTCGGAAGAGAATTGGTTTTTGACCGCGTAGTGCGAGTAGGCATGAGCGAACCGAGTAACCCTGTGCTGGAGGTTAGCAACATCTCTGCCTACGACGACCGCGGAAACATTGCCGTCGCCGATGTTTCATTTGTCGTGGGCAGGGGAGAAATTGTTGGGGTCGCTGGAGTCTCGGGCAACGGTCAGCGAGAACTTGCCGAGGTGCTCGGCGGGATGCGTCCCGTTATCGCTGGTGGATTTGAAGTGGCCGGGATTAAAGTGACTGCGGGAAAAGTGCGCCAGTCGATTAAGGCTGGTGTCGCACACATCCCCGAGGATCGTCTTCACACTGGGCTTGCGGCAAGCCATTCAGTGGAGGACAATCTCGTGCTCAAGTCTTATCGCCACAAGCCAGTGTCAAAATTTTCCGTAATTCAACGCAAGATCATTCGTCGCCATGCGGTTGAATTAATTGAACGCTATGACGTCAAGACCCCCGACAGTGCAACACCTGTTCGTCTTCTCTCTGGGGGCAATGTACAAAAAGTCCTGCTTGCTCGTGAGTTCTCGGCTGATCCTCGTGTGCTAGTCGCCGCATCACCGACGCGCGGGCTTGATGTAGGTGCAATCGAAGGTGTTCGCAAGCGGATCGTCGAAGCAGCCGACCGCGGTGTTGGTGTGTTGATCATCAGTGAAGACCTTGAAGAATTGCTCTCGATGTCAGACCGGATCCTCGTGATGTACGAAGGACGAATTATCGGCGACGTGCCGACAGTGCAAGCGACTCGCGAGGCGATTGGACTACTCATGGGCGGCATTGTCACCGCCAATACCGGTATAAGCAATGCCGGCATCACAGAGCCACAGTCATGAGATCTCCACTGCGTCTCGAACGACGGCTCTCGCAACCGAGGTCATTGCGATGGCTCGTGCCGCTGATCTCAATCGGTGCCGCGCTGGTGCTCGGATCAATCCTGATGTTGCTCACTGGCAAGAACCCGATCACCGTATTTCAACGCATAGTTGAGAGCGGCTTTGGTTCAAAGACTGCTCTTCGTGGTTCGTTAATCGCCGCAACGCCACTGGCCTTCACTGGAATGTGTGCCGCGATCACCTTTCGCGTCGGGATCATCAACATCGGTGGTGAAGGACAATTCTTCGTCGGAGCGATCGGCGCATCGCTTGTCGGACTCGCCCTAGGTGGACAGCCAACAGCGTTCACTATTTTTGCGATGATCGTTATGGGGATGTTGTTCGGCGGTGCGTACGCGGCATTGGTTGGTGTGTTGAAGGCGCGTTTTCACACCAACGAAATCATTACATCGCTGATGTTGAACTATCTAGCCGGGATCCTTCTCAACTACCTGATCTTCAACAGCACGTCGTACTGGCGTGACCCGCGTTCGATTGGATTCCCCGCCGGCAAGCCGCTCGAGGCACGTGCATGGTGGCCGAAGTTTGAGTTGTTCGGAGTGCAGATCCCGTTGGGTTTCCTGATAGCGATAGTTCTCGGGTCACTTGTGTTGTTCCTCTACCGTCGCACTCGTTTTGGTTTCGAGGTCGGTGTCATCGCCGACTCGCCACAAGCTGCCCGTTATGCCGGGATGAATACGCGCTGGAAGATCATCGCGGTGGTGACACTTTCTGGCGCCATCGCTGGCATCGGTGGCGCCAGCGATGTTGGCGACTTTCGTCACATTCTCGATGCCAAGGGTCTCCAACTCGCCGGTTACGGATACACAGGCATCGTTGTCGCGGCTCTTGCAAGATTCAGCCCCTTGGCGGCCGTAGGAGTGGCTGTTGTTATTGGCGGTTTGACGAATGCTGGTTACGCATTGCAGGGGCCCGACTTCCAGTCGGGGCTTGTCGGCACATTACAGGGACTCTTGCTATTTACCGCTGTCGCAGGTGAGGTACTAACGCGGTACCGAATCAGACTTCGTCGCACGACTACTGCATCATGAATAGCAATCTGCTAGTGATCATCGCGGCGTCCGCAGTGTTTTACGGCACGCCGATACTCTTTGCCGCACTCGGTGAATTAATCACCGAACGCAGCGGCGTTTTAAATCTTGGCGTGGAAGGGATGATGTTGATTGGTGCTGTCACTGGCGTGTGGGCATCACAACATGTACCGGGTACTAGTTGGTTCGTCGTTCTCGCATCAATCGTCATCGGTGCTACTGCGGGTGGGCTAGTCGCGGCACTGCATGCATTCCTCGTGATCACACTGCGCACGAATCAAACTGTGTCAGGTCTGGCGATCACAATTTTTGCCGGCGGTCTCGGATTATCAAGTTACTTTGCCAATGTATGGAATGTCGCGGCCAAGCCCGCATCACATCCAATTCGTGTGCTTGACGTCGCGGGTCTGGCCGACACACCGATCATCGGACCGATTCTGTTCCACCAAACAATCCTCACCTATTTCTCATGGCTGTTAGTTGTGGTATGCACCATCTATCTTTTCCATACGCGGATTGGGATGCAACTTCGCGCCGTTGGTGAGTCACCCCAGACGGCCGACGCGATGGGCATCAATGTCGTGAAATATCGCTACATTCACACGATCATCGGAGGAATTCTTGCAGGCGTTGGTGGCGTGTACTACAGCCTGGCGATTGTGCCGACATGGGTGGACGGAATGACAAAGGGCGCCGGTTGGATCGCGATCGCACTTGTTATCTTCGGCTTCTGGCGCCCGGACCTGACATTGGCTGGCGCGTATCTGTTTGGTGCAATGCAATCGCTCAGCCTGACTCTAAAAGCGCGCAATGTCCATATCAACGGTGACATCCTCGACGCGCTCCCGTTTGTGATGACGATTGTCGTGCTCGTGGCAGTCTCAAGTGGCTGGGCACACAAGCGAATCGGCGCGCCTGCCGCGCTGGGACAACCCTACGAACGCGAAGAGCGTTAGATATTGACTTCGATTCGCTCGAACAGATTCACGTCGATCAATCCAAGATCCGTGATGCGCAGGTCGGGGATGACTGACAAGCCGAGAAACGAAAGGGACATGAACGGTGCAATAAGCGTGATACCGATTGAGTGAGCCGCTTTAACTACCGTATCCACCTGGGCGGCTACGATTTCGAGCGGCTGATCGCTGATCAATCCACACACGGGCAATGGCAGTTCAGCAATTATTTTTCCGTCAACTACAACCACTTGGCCGCCACCGATCTCTGCAACGCGCGCAATGGCCAATGCCATATCGCGCGGGCCAGACTCATCGCGAGCACCAACGACCATAATGTTGTGTGCGTCGTGGGCCACGGTGGATGCAATCGCTCCTCGCTTCATGCCATAGCCCGAGACATAACCAAGACCGATGCGACCAGTTGCCTTGTGGCGTTCGACCACTGCAATACGGGCGATATCGATGGTCGCATCGTTGACATTCAGTTGTAACGCCGTCGTTCGAACAGACCCGGATCGCACACCGATCACATTGGCCATGCCGGTTGGCGGTGGCGTGATAGTCAACTCCGCGGGCGTTGGCAGATGATGCAGGTTGACGCGGTTGTACAACGACTTCGGCGGAGTCGTTGGCGGCACGATATCAGGCAGTATCAGGCCATCGCGTGCAACCACGCGTCCGCGTTGCAAAACCATTGATGGGCGAAAACCCTCCAAGGTGTCGAACACTGCAACATCTGCCTGGTAGCCGGGGCCGAGCGATCCCAGATGGAAGAAGTTGTGATACATCGCTGGGTAATACGAGCCGATAGTCAGGGCATCGATCTCGTTTAATCCTGCCTCAACTGCAAGACGAATGCAGTGGTTGATGTGTCCTTCATCGCGCAACAAGTCCGGCTCTCTGTCGTCGGTACAAAAGGAAGTGGCGGTTGGACCATGATTCAGAACGGTGGGCAACAACTTTACAAGGTCTTGACACACTGATCCCTGACGGAGAAAAACCCACATGCCTTTCTGACGCTTCTCGTGTGCTTCATCAAGTTCGAAACACTCATGATCGCTTTCGATACCGGCAGCCAAATACGCATCAAGCTGCCGGCCACGAAGTCCAGGCGCATGTCCGTCCACCTTGCGCCATTTAGCCGCAGCGATGATCTCGCGGAACATCGGATCGCCATTGATCACAGCTGGGTAGTTCATCACCTCCGCAACACCAATGGCGCCAAACTCTTCAATCAGGTAGCGCACCTCGTTGACAGTGAACGCCGCCCCCGCAGAAGCGAATGGCGATTCCGGGACGCACGACGATGCAGCAACGCCAAATGTGAACGGCATCTTCTCGGCGGCTTCGATTAGCGCCTGAATACCTTCGATGCCTGCGACATTGGCAATCTCGTGAGGGTCAGCAGCGACAGCGGTGGTGCCGCATGGCAATACGGCCTTCACATATTCGCTGATCCACATTTTTGAGGACTCTAGGTGCATGTGAGCATCAACGAATCCTGGCGCAAGTGCGGCGCCATCGACGTCAATTACTTCACGTGCTTCGCGGTGGCCCCATCCCACAACGACGCCATCGGCAATCGCTAGATCGGCACGTACCCACTCGCGTGTCGCCGGAGCAAGAATTCTTCCTCCGCGCAACAACAGATCAGCGGGTTCATCGCCGCGCGCAGCAGCAAGTGCTCGCAGACTTACGGGAGGTCTCGCCATAACTGAATGTTACTAAACGCTGCAGTAGAATGAAAACGTTCGTTGCATCCGGATTAACGAGAGTGAACGGGGCTTATTGTGGCAAACATTCTTATTATTGGAGCCGGCGGAGTCGGTGGTGGCATGGCCTCAATTGCCGAAACCCGCAGTTTTTTTGACTCGTTCGTACTAGCCGATATCAATTCGGGTCGCGGTGACGAAATCATCGCCAAACTTGAGCAACCAGGCCGATTTTCGTCGGCACAAATAGATGCTCGCAATAAGAACGAGATCGTCGCACTCGCCCAACGTGTCAAAGCCGACGTCATCGTAAATGCCTGTGATCCACGGCTTAACGAACCGATTTTTGAAGCCGCATTCGAGAGTGGGTGTACTTATCTCGACATGGCGATGAACCTAAGCAAGCCACATCCAACGAATCCATACGAATAAGTAGGCGAGCCACTAGGCAAGGATCAGATTTCGGCTGACGAAAGATGGAAAGAAAAAGGATTGCTCGCACTTGTTGGTATGGGTGTCGAACCAGGACTTAGCAATGTGTTTGCGCGTTATGCGTCGGATCATTTGTTTGACACGATTGACGAAATTGGAGTTCGCGATGGATCAAATCTGTCAATCGATGGTCTAGATTTCGCGCCGACGTTTTCCATTTGGACAACTATTGAGGAAACCCTCAATCCACCACTTATTTGGGAGCGCGAACGCGGTTTATATACGACCGACTGTTTTAGTGAGCCAGAAATATTTCATTTCCCCGCTGGCATCGGTGCCTATGAGTGCGTCAACGTTGAGCATGAAGAAGTTATTATGATTCCACGAGAGATTGACTGCAACCGTGTGACATTTAAATACAGCCTCGGCGCAGAGTTTATTGACTGGCTAAAAACTTTTGCTTATTTGGGTCTGGACAGCAATGAGAAAATTCGTGTTGGTGATGT
>JABMNW010000021.1 GCA_013204455.1 Acidimicrobiaceae bacterium | reverse complement strand
AGTAGCCCGCTCGAGCATTGTTGCGTGTGGGAGTAGCCCACTCGATCATTTTTGCGTGTGGGAGTAGCCCGCTCGATTCGTATCTTCGTTAGAATGGAGTCATGACATCGGCAATTCGTAACAACGGTGAAATGTCCCTGGTTATCAATCGACTCGGTCTTCACGAAGATGATGGCGACTTGAGTTATTGGATGGGTATTGAACCATCTGAGAGGGTTGCGGCCGTAGAAGTTCTTCGCCAACGAGTGTTTGGAGGAACAGATGAAACTCGACAAGGACTTCAACGAGTTTGTCGCATTATTCGTCGCTAACGCCGTCAGTGCGCCGGTCTATACGAAGTAGTGCTCGCGAAGGTATCCTGACCCTGATTTAAAGCGTTTGCGGGCAGATGACACACAATCGTAATAATTGGCTAGGGTGTTGGGATCATGACCCGCCACGCCGTTGGGCGTATTCGTCGGACGGTGTCACCTCTACTTGGTGCCATCGGCTGTATTTCTCTGGTTGCATCGCTGGTGCCTGCCCCGGTGTCGGCGCTGGCATCGGGTACTAGTGGATCGACGCAAATTAGGGGCAACTCGTTTGTCAGCACCCCTGACGACAAGCAACGCGAAGTTGACGCAATTATTGACGAACTGGATCGACTTGCTGTAGCGATGGATATTCTTGCCGAAGATTATGCGATAGCGATGTACGACAGCAGGGAACTGGATAAAGAAATCGCCGCTACCGAAGTTCGGATCAAAGCCAAACAAATTGAACTCGCAGCAATGCAAGCGCAACTGAAAAATGTTGCGCTGCAAACTTTTGTCGGTAATTCGATCTCCAACAGTTTGGCCAGCATCCTTAGTTCGACGGGAAGTCTTTCTGATTCTGTTCGTCGCTCGTACTTAACTTCTGTGGCCTTAAATACAGGTGTGGGCAGTTTAGATTCCCTACAGGGTGTGATCGAAGATATTGCGCGCGAACGAAAACAACTTGAAAGTCAACGCGCTCGTGCGGGTGGGATTGCGGATTATGCGCGCAAGCGATTGGCTGCAGCCGAAGCAAGTGCGGTGGCATACTCAGCACGTGAGGCACAAGCGTTGCGCGAACTTGGAGATTTGTTTTCGGGTGCGCAACAACGTCGCACGAAACTAGCCTTCGAAGAGTCCGCGCGCCAAGCGGCTATCTTTTCAAAGTCAAAGAGTGCGAATGTTCCAGCACCATCTTCTTCTGCAGGAACTGCAATTAAAGCCGCGATGTCCCAACTTGGCGTGCGCTACAAGTTTGGAGCATTGTCACCTGGTGTGGCATTCGATTGTTCCGGGCTTACGTCTTATTCCTGGGCGAAGGCCGGAGTGATCATTCCTCGTGTGTCACGCTACCAATACGCCGAGTTGCCAAAAGTTCCAATATCGTCGGCGCAACCTGGCGATCTGATTTTTTCGTATAATCCGGTTAGCCATGTCGGGATTTACCTTGGTGGCGGTCAAATGATTGCTGCACCGCGGACAGGTGATGTGGTAAAAATTTCGGCAGTGAAGTGGTCAAATGTTACTGGCGTAGGCCGACCAAAGTGATTGGCTGGGTGCACAGCACATTTACCGCTGCCGGCATCACGCACGATACATATCGAAAAGGTTCGGGACCAGGAGTAGTTGTTGTCCACGAAATTCCAGGAATCACACCAACTGTTGAGAAGTTTGCTAACGAAGTTGTTGAGGCTGGTTTCACTGTGATTTTGCCACTGCTAGTTGGAAAAGTAGACAAGGCGCCATCAGGAAAATATATTGCGTCGTCATTTGTAAAAGTCTGTATCTCAAAAGAGTTTACGACGATGGCATTGCAGAAAACATCGCCAGTAATTTCGTGGTTGCGAGCACTTGCCAAACAGTTGCACACAGAAATTGGCGGAGTGGGTGTAGGCGCTGTTGGCATGTGCTTTAGCGGGGGATTTGCACTCGGGATGATGGTGGACGATGTTGTTGTCGCGCCCGTAGTTTCGCAGCCATCGTTGCCATTTTCCTTTGGACCCGCCCGGGCAGGAGATCTCAATTTGTCGGCCGAGGATGCGGCACGAGTCGCCGAGCGTGCGGCGCAAGGATGCCAAGTGCTCGGGTTGCGTTATAAAGGCGACAAACTCGTCGGCACACGATTTGGCGAATTGCGCAAGTTGCTTGGCGATGCCTTTGTTGCCGTTGAGTTTGAGTCAACGAAGAAATCCGATCACTCGGTACTTACCGAACAGCGACAAGACGAGGGCGTACGTCAAGTAATTGAATTTTTGAAAGCAAAACTTCAGCGGGCTTAACATTTGAGTTTTATCGGAGATGTACCCGAAACCCGGATTTGTACCCGAAACTTAGCGTCGTTAAAAGACTTAAGCGCTGCGTGCGGGTCTTTGCTATTGATTATTAGATGTCGAGCCAGTCTGCCCTTTGCTGCTTTGGCATCGTGGCCACCAGTGGCACCTCCTTTGGTTACTAGACCTACACGCAAGTACGCGCCGAGCATTGTTTCGTCTGGTTCGAATGCTGCGAAGTGTTCTTGTGGAAGTAAATCAATCACAGTGCAACCAGCGCAGTGATTGTTTAGAACGCGAGAAATGTCTTTACGCCACCATTTTGAAAGTTTGCCGAGCGGTGCAAGTGAAGCGCCAATTTTTAAGCGATAGTCGGGTATTGGATCGCTGGCAGCAACGAGGCCTAGCAAACCAGACACGATAAGGATATTTGTTTGTGCGAGTGTACGTGCAACGCTCGGCAGTGAGGAAATATCTAACTGATCCCAGACGACTCCGGTGTATCGCTCACAGGCTGGAAGAGTCGGCGCGCCGCACAACGAGATGTTTGCCCGTTGCGCGCGAGCGAGATGATTGCCTGAGACACCAAGCAATTTTTGTGAGCCACCCCCTGCGACTGTCAGTGCCTTAACTATTTCCATGCGTTGCTTTGCAAGTGACTGACCAAATGTTCCGTCTGACTCTTTCCATTTTGTGTTTGGTAGACCTGACAGTGCTTTACCCTCGGACGGCGGAAGCAGAATATATAGTTTTGATTTTGTAGCCACGACTAAAGATTCTGCCCGAGAATTTGCTAATCTCGCTGAATGCTCCTGAGAATTAATCAAGAAAAGTGTCAAGGGCACAACCGTTGTCATGCGATCGCACCCGAACTTGTAAATATTGACGACTACGGCAATGCGCACGAGCGCGAGGATGGGGTGGTGCCACCTGGTCTTGAAGTAAAAGCCCGCCTCGCGGCGGCTAATTGCCCTGAGTTCGCCATCGATATTACGGAGTAACAACACAACCATGTCTAGATCTGAGATTCGCCAATCTGCAGAGCCAGTAACTGACTGGGCAACTGACTTTGATCACGCACGATCCGAATACAACGAAAATGCGCCAGAGATTTGGGCACAGTTGCGCACCGAGTGCCCAATTGCACACACCGATCGTTACGGCGGCGCGTGGTTGCCAGTGCGACACGCAGATGTAAGCCAGATCGCCTACGATACCGAGCACTTCACATCAGAAGATGTTGTGGTTAAGTGGGTTCGTCCGGAAAGTTCGCGTCCGATCGGTGGTGCGCCACCGATTACCTCAGATCCGCCGTTTCATCGCGAAGCCCGCCGGTTAATTTTGCCGGCGTTCAGTCCGGAAAAGGTTGCGGCACTCGAACCGGAGATTCGTCAATTCTGTCGCCAACTTATTGAGAATATAGGCAATGTCGATGTTGTTGATGCCGCCGATCAATATGCCAAACATATTCCAGCGGCTGTTATCGCCCAGATGCTCGATCTTCCCGTCGAAGACGGCGATAAGTTTCGCGATTTTGTACACACTGCGCTCGAATCGATTTCCGAAGATCAAGAAGTGCGACAACTGGGCTTTCAGAAACTTGATGAGTATCTAGATCTTCGGATTACAGAGCGAAGCCAAAATCTTGGCGAGGATTTATTAAGTTTTCTACTTCAAGCAAAAATCTATGATCGTCAACTTAGCCCAGAACATGTGCGTGGAACAGTGGCGCTGTTATTAATTGCTGGTATCGACACAACATGGAGTGCCATCGGAGCTTCGCTGTTGCATCTCGCAACACATCCAAAAGACCTGGCACGCTTGGTTGCCGAGCCCGAACTGATTCCGACAGCAATCGAAGAATTTTTGCGTGCCTATGCGCCAGTAACGATGGCTCGTGTTGTGGCAAAAGATGTTGAAATTGGTGGATGCCCGATGAAGCAAGGCGACTGGGTGTTGTTGCCATTTCCGGCTGCGAACCGTGACCCGCAAGTATTTGAGAACGCCGACGAAGTGATTATCGACCGCGAAGTTAACCGTCATGCCGCGTTTGGTTTGGGTATTCATCGTTGCATCGGATCCAATTTGGCACGACTCGTGATGCGTGTGGCGATTGAAGAGTTCATCGCTAAATTCCCCGAATTCGCTGTTGCTGATAGCACCCAGGTCACATGGAGTGTGGGTCAAGTGCGTGGCCCGCGGCGTTTACCTGTTCGTGTCATACGCCGCGCCTAGTCTCTTTGGGCAATGCCCGACCATCGTCCAGACATCTCAATAGACCTTGCCTCGCTGAACCCCGATCAGCAAGACGCCGT
>JABMNW010000020.1 GCA_013204455.1 Acidimicrobiaceae bacterium | reverse complement strand
TACGAGATCAATTACCTGCGCTGTATCCATTGTGATTTGTGCGTTGAAGCATGCCCAACCGAAGCCATCACCGAGACAAAACTTTTTGAGTTTTCGTTTACCAATCGGCAAGATGCGATCTACACAAAGTCAGATCTCTTGGTTGATGACACCGGAAAGCCACAACAGCTTGAATGGGAAGATTGGCGCGAAGGCGAAGACAAGAACACTTCTGGTTGGATGCGAGCAACCTCGCCATCAGGCGACGCAAACTTTACAGGTGTTGTGTCGTGGAGCGGCGAGTTGGGCTACGGAGTGCGATCAGCAGAAGAAAAGAGCGAATAAATGGAATTCTTTGTTTTCGTTTGTGCGGCACTAATGATTCTTGTTGGCGCAGTTGGCGTTATCTCTCGTAGACATCCGGTACATGCTGCGTTAAGTTTGGTTCTCACGTTGTTTGGTGTTGCCGTGTTGTTCGTAGCGCAAGACGCCCATTTTTTGGCCGCCGTCCAAGTAATTGTCTATGCGGGAGCAATCGTCGTGTTGTTTTTGTTTGTGATCATGTTGTTGGGCGTGGATCGTGTCGAAAATCTACGCACCGAGCCGCTGACGGCACAACGGCCACTTGCGGTGATTGTCAGTCTTGGTTTGATTGGTGTTCTAGTTGCGGCATTCGTTACGGGTAATGGCGCATTACATGAGCGCGGTGAGGGCATCAAACTTCCCGATTTAACTTCTGGCGCTGACGCCAACACGACGCAACTTGCCGAATCCATTTTCTCTCAATATGTTGTCGCTTTCGAACTAACTTCCGTGCTACTTGTCGTGGCGGTTGTCGGCACGGTTCTCTTGACTCGTCGCTATATAGGGTCCGACAAGACTGAAGTGAAGCAGATTTCGTGATGATTTCGTGATGATTAGTTTGACTCTCGTACCTACAGCCACGTGGTATCTCGTATTGGCTGCAGTGTTGTTTGGAATTGGCACATTTGGTGTACTTGTGCGCCGCAACCCATTGGTGATGTTTATGTGCATTGAATTGATGTTGAATGCCGTGAATCTAAGTTTTGTAACTTTGGCGCGTCAACTGAAAGACGTCAACGGTCAGACGATCGTATTTTTTGTGATGGTTGTTGCGGCCGCCGAAGTTGTCGTTGGACTTGGGATCGTCGTGGCGATCATGCGCAACCGATCTTCGGTAACTGCAGATGATCTTGCCGAGCTAAAGGGCTGAGCATGCTTGGTTTGATCTGGCTTATTCCTCTGTTGCCGCTGGCCGGCGCACTAGTCAATTTGGTGTTTGGTCGCAAGTTGGGTGATCCTCGCGCCGGTTGGGTGGCGACACTTGCAACGGCCGGATCGTTTCTGGCGACAGTGATTGTGTATTTCGGGATGTTGGGCTTACCTGCAGAGGAACGTAATCGTGTCGTCACACTATTTTCATGGTTGCCAGTTGGTGCATTGAAAGTAGATTTCGCTTTGCTTGCGGATCCTCTCAGTGTGTTGATGGCACTTTTTGTTACAGGTATCTCAACACTGATTCATCTTTATGCGATTGGCTACATGCACGGAGATGCAAAGTTCTCGAAGTTCTTTTTGTATCTAAATCTCTTCGTATTCAGCATGTTGGTACTCGTATTAGGCGAGAACTTGCTCGTTACTTTTCTTGGTTGGGAAGGTGTCGGAGCATGCAGTTATTTTCTAATTTCATTCTGGCACACCCGCAATAGTGCAGCCGTCGCTGGGAAAAAAGCCTTCGTTACGAACCGCATCGGTGACTTTGGTGTGATGACAGCAATGTTCCTTGCGTTCAGCAGTCTCGGCACACTTTCTTATGGCGCAATTAACGAGTCTGCGCAAAGTGGTGCGTTAGCCCCAGTTACGGCGACAGCAATTGGTTTATTGCTTTTTGTTGGAGCGTGCGGCAAGAGTGCGCAACTTCCGTTATATCTTTGGCTGCCAGATGCAATGGAAGGTCCGACGCCAGTTTCTGCCTTGATTCATGCCGCAACCATGGTTACTTCAGGTGTGTTCTTGATGACACGGATGAGTCCGATTCTGCACGCCTCATTTCCATGGGCCATGACCGTGATTGCAGTTATTGGTGGCGCCACCGCGTTGTTTGCAGCAACGGTTGCAGTTGCCCAAAATGACATCAAAAAAGTTCTTGCTTACAGCACGGTGTCGCAGTTGGGTTACATGTTTCTTGCCGTTGGCTCGGGCGCTTATGTTGCAGCGATTTTTCACATGGTGACGCACGCATTTTTCAAAGCGTTGCTTTTCCTTGGCTCTGGTTCGGTAATTCACGGCATGCATCACGAACAGGACATGCGTCGCATGGGTGCGTTGCGCAAGGTCATGCCAATCACGGCATTCACATTTATTATCGGCTGGTTGGCAATCGCTGGCGTGCCACCATTTGCCGGTTTCTGGTCCAAAGACGAGATTTTGCTTTATGTCTATGCCAACAATCGTGGTCTATATGTCGTCGGATTAGTCACTGCGTTGCTAACCGCGTATTACATGACACGACAAGTGATCATGGTATTTTACGGTAAAGCTAAATGGAGTGACCACAGTGCCGAACATGGTGCACACGGGGACTTAACACCACGTGAAAGCCCGCGCGTGATGCTCGTACCGCTTGTGGTGTTGGCATTATTGTCGACCGTCGGTGGCGCAATGCAACTGCCGTTCAGCAAGAATCTGCACTTTCTGGGGAGCTGGCTTGCACCCGTTGTCGAGGAGTCAGAGGCTCAGATTCACGGAACTTGGGCTTATCAAAACAAGTATTTGTTGCTTGCAGTCGCGATTCTCGTTGCGTTTGTCGGAATTGTCGCTTCAATTGCGGTTTACGCCAAATCTTTGGTCCGGACCGTTGAACCTAAAATTCTTGAGCAGGCTTGGTATTACGACAATGCCGCAAGCCAAGTGGTTAGTGGCCCTGGTGCCGCATCATTTAATTTGATCGCATGGGTTGACACCAACATTGTTGACGGAATAGTCAACGGTGTTGGTGAACTCGTGCGCAGTCTTGCTGGCTCATTGCGGCGCGTGCAAAGCGGATTTGTTCGCGCATATGCATTGCTAATTAGTCTTGGCGCGGTCGTGATGCTCGCATGGTTTTTGGTGCGGGGAGCAATGTCGTGATCGCAGCCAGCGCAGAAGTTTTAAATTTTCCAATTCTTACAGCACTAGTAATATTGCCGCTGATCGGATCGTTAGTTGTTGCGCTACTGGGTCACTCGCGTCCAGAGTGGGTGAAACTCAGCGCACTGATATCAAGCGTGACGACAGGCGCACTGTCATTGTGGTTGTTAGGCGCATTCCGTGCCGGTGAGGCAGGATTTCAATTTGTTTCGCAACACACTTGGATTAGTCAGTGGGGAATCTCTTGGCATCTCGGAGTTGACGGTATCTCGCTGTTCTTGGTTGTGCTCACCGGAATCTTGTTTCCGCTTGTAATTGTTGGCATTGATGTACACAACAACCAAACTTCTTATTTTGCGTGGATGTTGTTGCTGCAAGCCGGAGTAATGGGCTCGTTCCTATCGCTTGATCTGTTCTTGTTTTTCGTGATGTTCGAAATTGTGCTTGTGCCGATGTACTTCCTGATTGGCGGTTGGGGCTACGAGCAGCGGGTATATGCCGCGACGAAGTTTTTTTTGTACACGATGGCTGGTTCGGCATTCATGCTTGTCGGAATCATCGCCACTGTGGCTCTTGCCAGACGCGACCTTGGCATCGTTACGTTCGATCTAATAAAAATTGCTGAGGGCGCAAAATTTTCGACAAATACGGCGCGTTGGCTGTTCGTCTCGTTTGGGATTGCCTTCGCAGTGAAAGTCCCGTTGTTTCCATTTCATACTTGGTTGCCCGACGCTCACACCCAGGCGCCAACTGGCGGCTCGGTAATTCTTGCGGGTGTGCTACTAAAAATGGGCACGTATGGATTTTTGCGTTTCGGTGTTTATCTATTTCCGCAGGCTGCGATGTGGGCGCGGCCAGTGCTGTTCACGCTCGCTGTAATTGGTGTGATTTATGGAGCAATTGCTGCAACGATGCAACGAGATCTCAAGCGTCTTGTGGCGTACTCGTCGATTGCTCACCTTGGTTTCATCGTGCTTGGCATATTCGCGGTAAGTTCGCAGGCCGTCACTGGTGCTGTAATCCAGATGGTCAACCATGGAATTTCGACTGGCGCATTGTTCTTACTAGTTGGCATGATCTACGAGCGTCGCCATACTCGTCAAATCGATGAGTTGCGTGGTATCCAACATGTCGCGCCGATATTTGCTGGCGTATTTACCGTTGTAATGCTTTCTTCGATCGGTCTGCCAGGTCTCAACGGTTTCGTCGGTGAATTTTTAATTTTGCTTGGCTCATTTGGTCCGGCACGCTGGTGGACAGTTGTGGCAACAATCGGTGTCGTGCTTTCAGCGTTGTATTTGCTTTGGGCATATCAGCGTGTGTTCCATGGAGAACCAGATGAAGCCAATTCGTCATTTAAAGAAATGACACCTCGCGAGGGTTTACTGATGTCAGTGTTCGTGGCGATCATCGTTTTTAGCGGCGTTTATCCAAAACCGATTCTGGACCGAATCGAACCAAGTGTTGCTGCGCTGATTAAACATGTTGAGGGACAAACAAAATGAATAGTGATTTAACGACATTTGCTGGACCAGCGATCGACTGGTTCGCAGTATCGCCGCTTATTGCTTTACTCGCAGGGGCGTTGCTGTTGTTGCTTGTCGGGTCGCTCACACCACAATGGCCTCGTGGATGGTATGGGATTGCGAGTGTCATAACCGCAAGTGTCGCAATCGTGTTCTTGATCTTGCTGTGGCGAGATGTAACAAATTCTGGGCCAAAACTTCTTGTTGGAGGAGCGCTGGCGCTTGACCATTTTGCGTTACTTGCATCAATCGCGATATGTTCATCGGTGTTGCTCGTGAGTCTCGTGACGAGTGATTATCTCGCGCGCGAGAATTCTGATTTGCCAGAAATTTATTCGCTTTATCTAACTACAGCCATTGGTGGATTAGTGATGGTTGCGGCGAATGATCTGGTGGTTCTTTTTCTTGGTTTAGAAACACTCAGCCTGTCGTTGTATTTGTTGGCGGCGAGCAACCGCAAGCGCACCGAGAGCCAAGAAGCAGGACTCAAATACTTCATTCTTGGTGGATTCGCCTCGGCATTCTTTTTGTATGGCGTTGCACTTACTTACGGCGCAACTGGTTCGACACGACTAGTGGATATAAATGTGGTGCTCAATGCATACATTTCTGTTCCACGCAACGACACACTCTTGCTGGTCGGTATTGGTTTAATGCTCGTTGGGTTTGCCTTCAAAGTCTCGCTTGTTCCATTTCATGCATGGACTCCAGATGTTTATCAGGGAGCCCCAACGCCAGTTACGGCGTTCATCGCATCATCTGGAAAAATCGCTGCGCTAGTCGCCCTTGTACGCGTATTCATTACTGCGTTCCCATCTCGTGCAGATGATTGGGGACCGGTCGTATTCGTACTTTCGGCACTCACACTCGTTGTCGGATCTGTGGTGGCGATCGTACAAGTAGATGTCAAGCGAATGCTTGCTTACTCTTCGGTTAGCCACGCTGGTTTTATCCTTGTCGGTTTAGAAGCTGCTTCGCATCGCTCGTCGGCAGATGCCGGTGATGGTTTGATTGCGATTGCTGTATACGTGGTGTTGTATGCGGCACTTGTCGTCGGTACGTTCAGCATCGTCACACTTGTGGTACGTGATTCGAGTGACGACGGAACAACACTTGACGCGTTCAAGGGTCTTGCTAAAAGGCGACCTCAACTTGCATTGGCGATGACGGTGTTGTTGTTGGCACAAGCGGGGGTGCCAATGACGAGCGGTTTTGTTGCCAAGTTTGCTGTGATCCAGGCCGCAGTTGCTGTTGGCAGTTATAAACTCGCCGTTATCGCAATGATTTGCGCCGTGATCGCTGCGTTTGTTTATTTGCGGATCATGGTCAGCATGTGGATTAGCGACACTACGACTAGCGACTCTACGATCAGCGACGCTACGACCAGCGAGACAGTTGAAGTTCCAGTTTTCACAGGTGCGGCAATCACAATTGCGGTTGCCATCACATTGGTTATTGGTTTCTTTCCAAGTTTGTTACTCGACCTAACTACCAATCTCACCCAATTGGCCTCCAAATAAACTTCTGGTTGGGCTTGGCTTAACGCGAGCGTGTGGCGTTAACGAAACCATCAAATAATTGTTGCTGTTCTGGTTCGGTGCTTGCGTCGTCTTCTGGATGCCATTGCACACCGACGATCCATCGCGCCGTTTTGTGTTCAACTGCTTCGATCGTAAAATCAGGAGCTCGACCCGTAACTTTCAAATCTTTAGCCACTTTGTCAAGTGCCTGATGATGGTAAGAGTGCGAGCGACTTGGTGAAGTAGTTTGCATCGCCACGGCAACTCGGCTCTCTACATCAAGGGTGATCTGGTGATACGTATTCCAGTGACTTTCGCCGTCATCAAGTATTTCTCCAAGATCTTGGTGCAGAGTTCCACCTAGCGCGACGTTGAGAATCTGGATTCCTCGACAGATTGCCAACATTGGTTTGTTCTGTTGCACAACCGCGCGCACGATCGCTAACTCAAGTGCATCGTGTTCCGCGACAATACCGTAGACCTTGTCATTGCGAAGTTGCTGTCCGTAAATAGTTGGATCAATGTCGCCACCGCCATGTAAAATTACGCCGTCACATCTAGAAACGAGTTCGCTCGCTGTATCCACACTGAGCCTGACCGGCGGAATTTGTAGTGCAACACCACCAGCACGGGCGACCGCTTCGCTGTAAAGTCGCCCTGTCGAAAAGGAATCACCACGAACGCCTTTTGAATCTGTAGTTAATTTTCCGGGCAACAAGATAAGTGGAGTCATGAAAGCAATTATTAGCTGGTTACTTCAGAAACTTCGAAGCCAGCAGTCTTGGCCACAGTGATGATCTCGGCGGTGTGATCTCGACCGCGAACTTCAAGCACTACTTGTATACCAGTTTCTCGAACCCGTAGGTTTAGGCCCTCACGAACATGGCTGACTTCAATTAGGTTTGCTCCCGATTTTGCAATCACGTACAAGAAATGTGCAAGTGCGCCAGGTCGATCTGAGACTCGCACAAACAAAAGTGCACGCCGTCCAGCCTGAGTTTCGTGACGGCGAATGAGATTCGGGATCAGACCCAAGTCAACATTTCCACCTGAGAGCACTACGCATGTCGAACCTTTTTTGGCGGGCGCTACCCTCGAGGCGAGAAGCGCTGATACGCCAACTGCTCCACCGCCTTCGACATACATTTTGGACCGCTCGAGCAAAATCATCATTGCATCAGCAACACTGTCTTCGTCCACGGCAACAATTTCGTCGACCCACCGCTCGATCAGGAGTTTCGTGATTTCTCCTGGTTGTTTTACGGCGATTCCGTCGGCAAGTGTCGGCACGACACCGCTCGGGGAATTGCCATAAATGAAAGGTGCGCATGATGAAACTTGCACTCCAATCATTCGCACATCTGGTCGCTGTTGTTTGATCGCTAATGCGACACCAGAAAGTAAACCACCACCACCTAGCGGAACAATAACTTGCGCGAGATCGGGAATATCTTCTAATAGTTCGAGACCGAGTGTTCCTTGTCCAGCAATGACGTCGAGATCATCGAATGGATGACAAAACGCCATACCAGTTTCTGATGCGCGGATGTGCGCTGCGGCAACGGCTGTGTCCACACTTTCGCCACCATCTACCACGATGCCGCCGTAACCCTTGCACGCCGCAATCTTTGAAAGTGATGCACCCAACGGAACAAAAATCTCACACTTGACACCGAAATGTCGTGCTGCAATTGCCAGACCTTGCGCATGATTGCCAGCGCTTCCCGCGACGACTCCATTTTTCGCCAGATCTCCAAGGTTATGGACTTTATTTATTGCACCGCGAATTTTAAATGAGCCTGTGCGCTGCATGTTCTCAGCCTTCAAGATGATTCTGCCACCAAATTGTTGCGAGAGATAAGCCGATGGCGTAAGCGGTGTATGTTCGACTACCGAGCGCCCCACCTCGCGCGCCGCGCGAATCGCATCTAATTCGATGATCGGTAAACTTCGCTCGGTAGACATTTCCCAACTACGGTATCGTTATGCGCGCATTACTTGTAGCCAATGCCGATGATGCCGATCCAGGCTGTATCGGGCAACGCTTTGCCGAGCATGGTTTTGTCGGGGATCGTTTTAAGGAACATGGCAGTATCTTTGAGCACTGCGAGCGAGAACACCCCGATCAGTGGCCATCATTGGACGGCGCAGACTTGGTTGTGTTGCTAGGAAGTTGGTGGTCTGTCTACTGGCCGGATATCGCAAAAAATGTCAAAGCCGAATGCGAGTTAATTTTAGAAACTCATCGTCGTAGAATCCCGCTTTTTGGAATTTGTTACGGTGCACAAATAATGGCTACGGCATTTGGCGGGACTGCTCAACGGTCAACACAACCAGAATTAGGCTGGCATCGTGTTGAGGCCGAAACACCAAATCAGGTAATTGCCGGAACCTGGTTACAGTGGCACTACGACACGTTCACTCCGCCATCAAGTATGGAAATTCTTGCCACAAGTCCAGCAGGTTCGCAGGCAATTCGTCTAGGTCGCTCGTTTGCCACACAGTTTCATCCTGAAGTGACCGAGGCGATCGTTAGGCGTTGGATAAGCGAATCCGGCGAGGCAGAACTAGCCAAAGTAGGGATAACTGCGGAGGATCTGATCGCCGAAACTAATCGCGAGGTACTGCAAAGCGCCCCCGCCGCGGCTCGGCTGGTGGACTGGTTTATTGAAACATCAGCCAGTTAAATCCTTATATTGCTGAACCTTTCACAAGTGACCAAGGTCATCGGCTATTAGTGATGGGTTCGTTGTAATTAAAGCCAAGAACGGCTTGGCAGACTAGTTTGATAAGGCATGTCGACATTCCTGAGGTCATATTTAACCGTTGTTTGGTTCGGTGGTGCGGCAGTTGGAATTGCAGGGCTGTTGTTGTGGGTTTCATCGTTGTTGCGGCCAAATCGACCCAACAAAGAGAAAATGTTGTCGTACGAAAGTGGCGTCAATGCCGTAGGTCACGGGTGGTCACAGAGTCAGGTGCGGTACTACATATTTGCGTTGCTGTTCGTAGTTTTTGATGTTGAAGCCGTGTTTATTTTTCCTTGGGCGACTCAACTTGAGCGTTATGGCGCATTCGGCTTAATCGAAATGGGTGCATTCGTTT
>JABMNW010000019.1 GCA_013204455.1 Acidimicrobiaceae bacterium | reverse complement strand
CCACTTATGCTCCCTAATCCCATGCCCACACTTGGTGCAACACGCCTAACGATACCGACGAGGCATAGTACCCACACCCAAAAATGACTAAATTTTTATCTGCCAAATCGGGCTTGAATCTGCGAAGTCCAAATCTGGACGTCTTAAATCTGGAAGGCTGAGGTTCATGAACACGGCGAACAGAGATAAAAGCATGGCAAATCGGGGTGATGTTTCGATCGCGGTCGTCACCCTTGTTTTTGACGCAGCGAACCTGTCTGCACTAGTCGCGGTGCTCTCGAAGTATGTCGTATTGACACGGATGTCATCTGGATGTCGAAATGTAGATCTAGTTGTTTCGGCGGTGCGAGAAAATCGCGTACTTGTGATTCAAAAGTGGGAATCAATTGAGGCGCAGCGTACACATTTTGACAGTGCGCTGATGGTTGAAATGGCCTCGTCGTGTAAAACTCTGTTAACCAGAGCGCCAGAGATTGATCTATGGGATTCGATTAGCGCGCATGACTTCGCCTAATTAACTAGTACTATTTGAGTTATGTCAAATCCGATACTTAACGAAAAGTCGTTTTCGAAAGCAGTACAACGAAGTGCGGGCGAAGCTGGTTGGGCTACGCCAACTGGTCAAGGTCGCACACTCAACACGAGCCAGCAAACATTTAACGCGCCGATCACTGACGGCCCAGTTTCGCCTTATCAGTCGGCAAACCATATGACAGCCAAAGGCGCCGCGAGTGCCGCGCTGCTGTTGCTGCTGTTGTTGGTCGCATCAGCAATCTTTGGTTGGACTGCTGTTGGCGAATCGGCCAATGGCGCCGTGCAGTTTCCAGCTTGGACAATCGGTGGAATCTTCGTCGGTTTTGCATGTGCGATAGCACTGATGTTTAAGCCAACGCTGGCACGCGTGCTCGCACCGATTTATGCAGTTGCTCAAGGTGTTTTTGTCGGTGCGATATCTAAGGTATTTAACACGGCCTACGATGGCATCGTTGTTCAGGCAGTGGGTGTAACACTCGGTGTGTTTGTCATGATGCTTGTCTTGTATCGGGCCAACATAATTCGCGTGACTGACAAAATGCGTCGAACAGTTATTGGTGCGACGATGGGAATTGCTGTGTTTTATGGGTTGTCGCTGCTACTCAACTTGTTCGGGATGAACATTTCGTTCTTCAACAGTTCGAGTTTGTTAAGCATCGGATTTAGTTTTCTTGTTGCCGGACTGGCCGCGATGAACCTGGCTTTAGATTTTGATTTCATTGAGCGTGGCGAAAAGGCTGGCTTGCCAAAGCACATGGAGTGGTACGCCGCTTTCGGACTTATGGTCACGATCGTTTGGCTATACCTCGAAATTTTGCGCCTGCTTGCAAAATTGCGTGACCGTTAAATTGCGCGAGAGCCAATCATAGAGTTATTTATGTAGCGCAGTTGCGCGAGATTTCCATAAGTTGTGACCAATCCAGATTATCGGCATTCCAAATTTGCTCGAATTGGCGGTCAGTTGCGTCGTTGAATCCGTGTCGATTGCGAAAATTGTAGTGCCAGCGTTGTTTGTGAACTTTTAATCCAAGTTTTACGAGCCGACCAACACAATATGTTTCCCACACCGCACTTTCAACGATTGATAGTGCATCGTCTAATGGTGCATCATCAAAATTGCCACTCTGGCGGTCGCGCACTCGCAGTAATCCACGCCCAAGCGACAAACGAGCGTTGTCTGCGCTGAAACTTAATGGGCTCTTTAGGTTCTCGAATGCACTACTCAATACATGCACAACAATCGGGTCGCCAGCCGTTGCGATGACGCGCGACATTGCAACGGTTTCGTCGACTTCTATCGTCAAATTCTTTGAACCCATACCCAAAAGCTTGAGCATTTCGTTAGCGACTTCGGCGATTTCGTTGGCGTCGTAATTAACTATTGAAAAAATTGACGGCTCAACCGTCACGGTCATCACGGTTACTCAGGCTGGCGAAGGTGCGAGTGTACGCTCTAACGCTTCACGGCGTTCGTTGAGCGCGGCAAGTGAGACGTCTGCAATTTCGGTGATCTCACTATCCGTGAACCCAGCAAGTTCGCGGAAGCGACGAGCAAGCAATATCGGAGATTCGTCGCTCTCGCTACGCAATCCACCGTAACTAAACAACTTGTCAACAACAGTTTGGAATTCGAGTGCTTTTTTGCGACGCTCAGGATCATTTTCGGTGATCTTGCGCAACCAATCGCTACCCATCTTTACGTGTGTTACTTCGTCGGCGAGCATCCAGTCCTCGCAAAATGCAAGATATGGGTCGCCGGCAATTTCGCCGAACTCTTTCATCGTCGTGAACACGTCAATCGCCAATCCTTCAAGTGCGCGATTAACTCCGGCAAGTCGCATCACTGGATCTTGACTGCAGGCAGCAGCAAACAAAACCGTATTTTCGACGAATTGTCCGAGTTCGGTGCCCATCCATTCCGAAAGTTTTACGCTGATTTCAACATGGCGTGCTTCGTCCCAACATTGGCGAGCCATATCTAGTTTGAGTGCGAACGGTGCTTCTTCGCCGGTCACGAAATCAAAACATGTTCGACCAGCACCCTCTAGTGCCTGAATTTCGCCGACCATAATTCCGTGCATCAAGTTTCGTGCCGCATCTGTTGCATCTGGTCGCGAAGGTGTGAGGCGATTCGTACTGCGAGCCTTTCGGATTACACCAGTGTTGCCACTGCCACGCGGGTCAGCCATCCGCTCCTCGTTTGTTACCTGGTTGAAGCGCTCATCGCGAGCCAAGTCACTAACTGGGAAAAATTTTCTCATCGTTGCGCTCCAATATTTTTGTTGCTAATAATCAATAACTACTCGGCGTACGCAGAACCGATGGTGCCTGGACCAGCAATTCCCCCTGCCTCTATCAACAGTATCTCTAGACGGGCCTGATGCTCTGACGCGCGCTTAACTTCTGCGGGGGTCGTTAACAGGGATTGGATCAGCATCTCGCCATCTCGCCAATCCTCGAACTCATCTTGCAAAATAAATTTGAGCGATCGAATCGTGGGTCCGTCGGTAATCTGACTTGTGTTGTTCAAGTGAAATGTGTAAGCAGAAATAAAGTGTGGGATAAATACACGGTAAGCGCCAACAAGTTTTTCGATCGTCATCTCTGGCGCTTCGGGTTCGGTAAATGCGGCGATAAATCGAATCATTGCGTCGTTCGGTGGAACAGTTAAGCGGTCGGGGTTCATCTCGCGCAGTTCGGGTAATCGCTTGTGCCATAACTCTGAGTGCCAAGCATGTTTGTAACAGTGAGTCCCGAGCCGAAGTTTTACATCGATCTCTGGAACAGTTGCAATCCAACCACCAAGCACTTCGAATAGTTTCATTTCGGCCCACTTGTAATGGCCGACGCGTCGCGCTGTTTCTTCGACATCAAACATCCCAGGCAACTCGCGTCGATCCCACGGTGCGAACGGATTGCGAGCTTTAAACGGATCAGCCATAGACCAAGAGTAGTAAAGAGTTTTGGTCGTACTCCTACGCAAGAGCCGTCTAATAGTTATGGGTTGCGACGGGCGAGCGGGTTGGATACGAGAAATTGTGTTTGAAGTGGCGCACCTGTTACTTCGTCGTTGAAGTAACGGCTCGTTTCAAGGCGTTCCATCGCCGCATCGACATCGTTCAGGTCACTCTCAATCGCATCGATCAAATCACTAAAAGAACTGGTGCTCTCTGTCGCATCTACCATCTCACGAGTGTAGGGTTCAGGGCTATGTCAACTACACCGGCACTTGGTTTTCCAGTACCTGGATATCCAGCTTTGGACGGATCAGCACCAACAGTCAAAAAATTCGCAAGCATTCCGCCAATGGGAATTGACCCAACCAAGCGCTACAGCGCCGCAATCGAAACTTCGCTCGGCACTCTCGTGGTTGCATTCGACGCGGCTGGTGCACCGCTAACTGTAAACAATTTTGTGTTTCTTGCCGCGCACCATTATTACGACGGAGTAATTTTTCATCGGATCATCAAAGGCTTCATGTGTCAAGGTGGAGACCCAGAGGGCTCGGGTCGCGGTGGACCGGGGTATAAATTTGCCGACGAACTACCCAAACCAGGCAAATATCAAATCGGTAGTGTGGCGATGGCAAATGCAGGAGCGAACACGAACGGCAGTCAGTTCTTCATCATCAGTGGACCAAGCGGCGTAGGTTTGCCGCCGGCATACTCGCTGTTTGGCCAAGTTGTTAAGGGACTGGAAATTGTCGAGACGATGCAGAATGTTGCAACTCGTTCGGGCGATCGACCTGTGACCGATGTTGTGATTAAGTCAGTCGTAATTACTGTCGCCGACTAGCCCTGCCGATTAGTTCGTTATGCCAAAGCGGCTTGACGAAATTTCAATCGTGGAGGCGCGTCGCATCTCGCTAGCGGCACAAGGTTTCGACACCTCTCGTCCAAAAAGTGCAGTCACTCAGCGTCACCTAACCGCGCTCTTCGCGCGGCTTGGCGTAGTGCAGATTGATTCTGTAAATGTGCTCGTGCGCAGTCAAGAATTGCCGCTGTTCTCACGCCTTGGGAATCACGACCGCACGCTTATTCCTAACGCAACAAAACAACGCAAGATTTTTGAGTATTGGGGCCACGAGGCTGCACACCTGCCAGTTGAGATCTATCCACTGTTTCGATGGAAGATGGAAGATGCGCGCACCGGAAAATCGTCGCATTGGGGTTTGTCGAGTTTTTACAAAGAGAACAGAAAGTTTGTCGAGCGTATTTTCAAACATGTTGCAACAAATGGTTCAGTGACAGCGAAAGAACTTTCTACTCGCACCGAGAAAAAGGGTACGTGGTGGGATTGGGACGAAGCCAAGACTGCGCTCGAGTATTTATTTTTGACTGGACAAGTCATGTCGTCTGGCCGGGGCAGTAACTTCGCGCGTATCTACGATATTCCTGATCGCGTCTTACCTCAAACGATCATCGACGCGCCAACGCCAAACGAACACGACGCGCGCAAAGAGTTACTTGTGCGCTCGGCATACGCATTGGGCGTGGCAACGATGAGCGATCTTGCAGATTATTTTCGACAAAAACCAGTTGCGGTGCGATCGTTAATTCGCGAGCTCATAGACGAAGGCACGCTCCACCAAGTTTCCGTAGAAAGTTGGAACGAGCCGGCGTTCATGCACCGATCAGCAAAGTTACCAAAAGCGATTCATGCAACAACGCTGCTCTCGCCGTTTGACTCGCTTGTATGGTGTCGGCCCCGCAACGAGCGATTATTCAATTTTCATTACCGCATCGAGATCTATACACCGAAAGAAAAACGCAAGTTTGGTTACTATGTCTTGCCGTTGATGGTGAATGGCGAGATGGTCGGCCGAGTTGATCTCAAGGCCGACCGTGCCAGTAGCACACTGTTGGTACATGGTGTGTACTGCGAACCCGGTGCAGCAATCAACAAAGTTGCAGCAGCGCTCGCGGTCGAATTACGTGAAATGGCTGATTGGCTGAGCCTTGGGCAAATTAAAGTTGGTCGCCGTGGCAATGGCGCCCAATCCTTGGGCAGGCTGTTTCGGTAGAGTTTTAAGGATGTCGCCGTTAATTGCCCTTGCTGGTCGGCACGGTGCGCCTAGTCGTGTATCACGCGATGCTGTGTCGTTCGCCGGGCGACGTTATTTGGATGCGATTTTACGCGCAGGCGGCGAGCCAGTCGTAATATCTCCGCAACCCCTGCAGCCGGAAGATGCACAGGCGATGATGCATCGTTTTGATGGCTTGGTGCTGATGGGCGGAGCCGATGTTAACCCCGCGCTGTATGGCCAAGTTGCTGGTCCACATATATATGGTGTGCAGCCCGAACAAGATATGTTCGAAACTGCGCTTCTGCGCGCAGCGTTGGTCCAAGATCTGCCGGTGTTGGCAGTGTGTCGCGGGATGCAACTCACCAATGTGGTGTTAGGCGGGTCATTGGTACAGCACTTGGGTGAACTTGCAAATGCCGATGAACTTCTGGCGCATGCGCCAAAACGATTTCCTGTTGGCGAAGAGTTTGCGTTGCACGAAATCTTTATTGACGCCGACACACGCATGGCTAAGGCTCTTGGTACGACAAAAATTAGCGGCGCGTCATTTCATCATCAAGGTATCTTGCAACTCGCTGATGATCTTGTTGCTGTTGGTTATGCACCAGATGGAATTCTTGAAGCCGTAGAGCATCGCACCAAATGGCTACTCGGTATGCAATGGCATCCCGAAGATACAGCCGCAACTGATACGGCACAGCAATCTTTGTACAACGCGTTTGTTGAACGTGCGCGATTATCTTTGTCGCAACACTAGGTCGTTTTTTGATCCGCGTTAGGCGGCGAAGTTAATTCTCTCGGTGTCGTCGTTACCCATCGAAGTGCTCGCGTGATCACCGATCCAAGTGGTCGCAGGGCAACACGTTCCGTAATTGGCAACAACGGCAGACGTAACGGAATACGCGTCCACATCGGAAGTGTGGCAATTGTTGCGGCAACTAGTGCCGAGTAGGCAACTCGCCCCGCTGCCGGAAGTGGCGGTTGAAAAATCAGATACTTTGTTGCATCGCGTGATTCGGGCGTGCTCGCAAGTTCGGGACGGTAGGCACGAAGCTGTTCGCGCAGTTCGCTTTGAGTTTCTGGTGGATCGATAACGCCAACAGCGCGTGCAACCACTGCTGTGTCAAGAACATATGCATCGCGACCAGCCTGATCGAGTGGCAACTTGCCGAACCGTTGGTAGGAGCACAAGAACGAATCGATTTCGGCAAGGTGCACCCATTTCAGTAAATGCGGATCGGTTGCCGAATACACGCGACCGTCGCGTGTAGTTCCGTTTACTTTTAGGTGGACGGTTTTGATGCGCTCGATCACTCGTTGTGCCTCATCGGCTGGACCAAAAGTTGTTGCGGCTAGAAAGTCCGCGGTGCGTTGCAGTCGTCCCCATGGATCTTGGCGATAATCCGAATAGTTGGCAACTCCTGCCATTGCCAATGGGTGCAATGATTGCAAAAGCAAAGCGCGCAAACCACCGATGAACATTGATGCGTCGCCATGCACTAAACGAATTGGTCGATCTTCGGCGAACCAGCGCGGACCTGGGGCATCCATGATCTGTTGCGTGCGGTTGCTTGCATTCGGCCCAACAACGCGCGCACGCAATCCATCGGCAATTTGCTCTCTAACTAGAGCAACCGCAGAGTTGATATCAAAACGCTTCATAGTGGCTAACAATAATCGTCGCACTCGTATCGGAGTTTTGTCTGTATGGGTGACATTTGTCTGAACTTACCTCAAGTACGATGAATGACATGAGTCATGCTTCCGCTGGCGAGTCTGCCCAACCGTCACGGCAAGATCTCATGCCGCGTTGGGTGCCGCGGGCAATTGTTCTGTTTTGGATGGGATTTATTGTCACACTCGTGGTCCGGGAGCTGTTTCATCAAATTTCTGATTTTCTAATTTTGCTGGTGATTTCGTTGTTTTTAGCGCTTGCCATTGAGCCAGCCGTCAATCGATTGGCTGCACGAGGCTGGAAGCGCGGAACCGCTACAGCACTGATGTTGCTTAGCGTATTCGTTGCTGTTGTTGCCTTTGGAGTTGCAATTGGGACTTTGGTTGCAACTCAAACCCGGGACTTGATTAATAACCGTGACCAATATGTCGGCGAGACGGTGAAGTTTATCAACGACACGTTCGGCTCGTCGATTAATCCGGCGACTTGGATAAGTGCAATTAGTGATCCAAATGGTTCGTTGCAGAGTTTTTTTTCGGACCAACAAGCTCGCGTAGTTGACTTGTCACTAAGTGCATTGAGTGGGTTACTGCAAATTCTGTCAATCTCGCTGTTTACGTTTTATCTGATTGCGGATGGACCACGGTTGCGGCGCGCGTTGTGCGCACGACTATCAGTCGAGCGCCAGCGCGTCGTATTGACAATGTGGGATCTGGCGATTGCAAAAACTGGTGGCTACATCTATTCGCGGGCACTACTCGCTGTGATCTCGGCGTTCTTTCACTGGATTGTGTTTCAAATTGTTGGGACACCGGCACCGGTGGCGCTCGCAGTTTGGGTTGGTCTGGTTTCACAATTCTTGCCAGTTGTCGGCACATATTTAGCGGGTGTATTGCCGGTGCTACTT
>JABMNW010000018.1 GCA_013204455.1 Acidimicrobiaceae bacterium | reverse complement strand
CTCCGAAATCATCGTTTTGAGCATCTGAATGTTTCACGTGAAACATTGCCACCGCCCCGAGGACGATTGGGCCTTCTAAGCCGAGTGCGGAAACCTGTTGGGCGTTCCAACGCGATGGACTTCCTGGAGGCGGTTCGCTGACAATAATCACTCCCCCTTGTTTAACAAGTTCTCGAGACAAATTGAGAGTTTTCACCGCTGGTCCTAGGCCACGACTCATTACCACATCAAAGTGTTTGGCCCATGTCGAATCTCGAGCCATGTCCTCGATTTCACAACAGCGAACACTCACCCGGTCGGCCAGATTTAGGGCAATTACCGCCCGTAGCAAATTATCTGTCCGACCCGCCCGCCGGTCAACCAATACAAGTTCAAGGTCTGGGCGTTGGATGGCGACTATCAGCCCAGGCACTCCAGCCCCACTGCCTAAATCAACTGCCAGATGAGCCGTTGCGGGTATCGCTTTGGTGAACCATTGGGCATGGTTAATTATCTCTGAAACAGGCACAGCCGAGAGAGCCCCTGTGCGTTGTCCTTCGCGTAAAATTCGCTCGAGAACCCTAAGTCTTGCTGGATCGTTTGTAAATGAACTAACTGATGAATGAGCCGACGGGATTTCGGGTTCAGTCATAACCAGAAACTAGTCAATTAGCTAGTTAGTTAGCTAGTTGCTTTCGTCACTTGATTCGAGATTTTGCGTATCTTGCGAATTTTGCGTATCTTGCGAATCAAGCATCGTCGAAGCCAAAGCCACAACCACCCGGCGGAATGGGTCGATACCCTCTGACCGAGTTGAAATTCCATCATGTTCGGCGAGGGCATCATGGACGATCTTTCGGTCTGCCGAGTTCATCGGCTCCAGTGCTCGCGCCTGACCTGAGGCCTTGACATCGGTCGCAACTTTGATCGCGAATCGGCACAACGCCTCACGGCGTTTTTCACGATACCCAGCAACGTCAACACGCAATCGTGTCTCATGATCACCGAGTCGACGCTGGCTAACAACGCGGGTCAGGTCCTGCAACGCCATCAAGGTTACGCCTTTGGTCCCAACGAGAAAGCCCAAGTCATCTCCGAGAACGTCAATATCGATGTTCTCTCCGTCAACTTTTGCCAAAACCGAACCTTGTAGACCGGCAGCCGAAACTAATCCTTCTAAAAATGTAGTGGCTACAGCACTTACGGTGTTCGGATCTACGGGTGGAAGATCCGCTCTTGGTGTGCGCTCACGTGGAGGATCACTTCGATCTGTGCGCTCTGGCCGTGCGGTGCGCTCGCGGGTACTGCGTTCGGGACGCGGACCGCGATCGGTTCGATCACTTCGCGGCTGACGTGGCTTGGTTGAACTCTCGCTTGTTGGTTTCCCACGACGATCACGACGATCGGCTTTCGCTCGAACCGAGTTTGGACGGATTCGGGCTCGAACCCGTGCTTCGCCGCGAGTGCGACCAAATAGACCTGCCTTTGGTTCTTCGACGACTTCAAATTCTGCGTCGGCGTCGTCGACTCCTAAACGATCAAGTGCCAATGCTTTGGCGTCTTCAATTGTTGCTGCGGTTGTTTCTACCCATTCCATGATTCAACTTCCTCTCATTGTTCTGGTTTGTTTCGACGCGTCACCGAACCACTGCGATTTTTCCCAGGTGGTTGCGGTCGACGACGCGGTGGTGTTGCTTTACCCTTCGGGGGAGTAACTCGTTTACTAATAAATTTTTGATCTTCAGTGTTCTTATTTTTCGTCTCGTTTTTTTTCAGATTCTTTTTGTCGTGTTTATCGCCGTTTTTATCATTCTTAGAATTTTCTTTCATCTCACGTGCAGCCACACTTGCGGCTTGCGCTTGACGACCAAGACTGTCGTCTTTTTTATAAAACCGCTGAGTAATGTATTGCTGTTGAACGATTCGAATTAATGCTTGCATCATGTAATAAACAACCAGCGCCGTTGGCAATGCAATTTGAAAGACGGCAAATGCAACTGGCATGTACTGAAGAAGTTTGGCTTGGCTGGCCGACATTGTTGGGCTGACCGTGCGAGAGGCAACCATCCGTTGTTGGACAAGGTATAAGCCGGCCAAAACCACTACCAGTAAGGCATACACAAGACCAGTGGCGAAGTTCTCCTTCATTGCATTGTATGGCGTTTTTGCTAAATCAATACCAAAAGAAAGCATCTGGTTCTTACCAAAAAGTGATCTGTAAATCGCCGAAGTGTGATCCAAATATCTCGGTACAAAATTTCCAGACTTTGGATCGCGAGCAATGAGTCCTTGAATTGCTTTGAACATAATCAAAAACACAGGCATCTGCGCCAACAGTGGCAAACATGACGCAAGTGGATTGACCTTATGTTCTTGATACAACTTCATCATTGCTTCGTTCAACTTTTGACGTTCACCGCGAAATTCTTGTTGCAACCGTTTCATTTCTGGTTGCAAACGTTGCATCTCGAGCATCCCTTTGGTGCTCTTTAGTGTTAGGGGAGTGATCAACAACATCACCGCGACAGCAACCATCGCAATAGCAAAACTATAATTTGGAACTAAACTGTAAAACAGCGCAATCAACCACGACGCGGCACCATAAAAGGTATCAAACATATTCGTGGATCACGTTCGTTGCGGTCACATGATCTTGGCAACATTCGACTGGTAATTCTGAAACAAGTAACTCAGGAACCGGGTCATAGCCACTTGGGCCAAATGGTCGACAACGCAACAACCGGCGTAGTGTCAACCAACTGCCACGCATTGGACCATAAACCGTGATCGCTTCTTGGGCGTAATTTGAGCAACTGGGGAAAAATCGACACGGCGAAAGCCGATAGGCGAAGGCTTGCTGATACCAGTAAATCGCCCGAAGTAGCAGGGTTTGAGACACGGTTTGAAACACAGTTTGAGACACAGTTTTAGACACAGATTGAGACATGGCGTTATCGGATGACTTTGGCCGCACAGCGCACAAGCAGGGCATCTACTTGGAGGGCCAAATCTGTCCATGAAAGCTTGGTTGCTCCAGCGGTGGCACCAATCAGATAGCAACCGGGCGTAAGCCGATCCGCTCTAGCCCGAAGTAATTCGCGAAGCCTACGACGCAGGCGATTTCGTACTACGGCACCACCTAGGTGACGACCAAAGGCATAGGCAACTGCAGGCTGGGTAAAAGTTTCGTCGGTAATCATACTGCACCATAAGCTTCCAGAGCGAACATATGTTCCCTCTCGCTGAAGTCGCTGAAAAATCTGCCGCGTCTGAATGCGGCGGATCAAGCAGAGAGCCGGTAACGGCCCTTTGCCCGACGGGATTTAAGCACGGCCCGTCCGGCTCGAGTGCTCATACG
>JABMNW010000017.1 GCA_013204455.1 Acidimicrobiaceae bacterium | reverse complement strand
CGGTACTACCCTAAATGAGCGTGAACACACTCGCGACGCAACGAGTTGGTGAAAAGATATGGACGATCATCGTTGCGGCTGGATCTGGAGCCCGCTTTGGTAGCCCAAAACAGTTCGAGATGATTAACGAGCGCCGTGTGGTGGACTGGGCCGTAGAAACCGCTCGCGTGGCCAGTGATGGTGTGATTGTCGTTCTTCCCCAAGCACAAGCACAACGAGAAGGTGGCGTAGTTGGTGGCGCAACACGAAGTGCATCTGTGCGCAGTGGCTTGGCGGCTGTTCCCACGGATGCGACAATTATTTGCGTGCACGATGCCGCGCGGCCATTTGCTTCGGAGTTTTTATTCCATGAGGTTGTTGATGCTGTATGCAATGGAGCCGATGGTGCAGTTCCAGGGTTACCAGTTGTTGACACGATTAAGTTCATCTCAATTGAAAATATTGTGATATCAACTCCTGATCGCTCGCGATTAGTTGCCGTGCAAACACCTCAGGCCTTTCGTGCAAAAATTCTTCGTGCCGCACATGCATCAAACCCAGAATCGACTGACGATTCATCACTCGTCGAAGCGCAGGGTGGTCGCATAGTTGTCGTTAACGGCGACCCGTTGAATCGAAAACTAACAACACCAGAAGATATGAACTGGGCTCGCGCAGTGACGCGCGGCGAAGTGTAAGGATTTGACGATGCCGATGCAAGTACGAGTTGGTCAGGGATTTGATATCCATCGTTTTGTCGATGCGTCTGTGGCTGATCGAAAACTTATTTTGGGTGGTGTGCACTTTTCTGGAGAACGTGGACTCGTCGGACACAGTGATGCCGATGTCATCGCACACGCAGCTGCCGAGGCCGTCCTTGGTGCGTGTGGACTCGGTGACCTCGGTGAACATTTCCCAGATACGGACACAGAATTTAAAGATGTTGATTCTTTGAAGTTGTTGGAAGATGTTGTCAAGATGGCGCGCGATCATGGTTTCGAAATTGGCAATATCGATTGCAGTGTTGTCTGCGAACTACCAACAATTGCGCCACGACGTGACGAAATGCAAAAGCGTCTGAGTGCTGCGGCGAGTGCGCCAGTCACCGTCAAGGGTCGACGCGCCGAAGGACTCGGGGCACTCGGCCGAGGCGAAGGCATTGCCTGTTGGGCAGTCGCAGTCGTTATGCAGAGCACTTAAAACATGAGTAACCGCTAGTTATGGCACGCGATTCACGCCCAGACCGTCGTCCTCCGCGAAAAACTAAAAAAACCGGTTCAAAAAATAGTTCCAAATCTAGTCGCCCGAAGCGCATCGATTTATCTGGCCGCTCGAACAGATCAAATCGGTCTGATCGCGGCGATACGCGACCACCCCGTAAGGAACACGGACTGGGCGGCGAACAAATTGAGGGCCGTCAAGCAGTACGCGAATTATTGCTTGGTGCACGACGCCGAGTTCGCGAAATCTGGATCGCCAATGACATCGAGAGCAATCCAGTAATCGACGACATCTTAGAACTCGCCCGCGATCAGCGAGTTCAAGTGATGAATGTTTCTCGGCGCGAACTAGAACGCGAAGCACGCAGTGAAGCGCCTCAAGGAATTCTTGCCAAGGCTGACCCGCTCGAAGAAACTTTGCTTGCCGATCTACTTGCCGCGCCACGCGACAAGCCGCTGTTGTTGATCGCAATTGATGGCGTTACTGACCCAGGAAATCTCGGCGCCATTCTTCGTTGTTGTGATGGCGCAGGTGTCAACGCTGTCGTATTGCCACGCCATCGTGCCGTGCATATAACTCCAACAGTTGCTAAGGCATCTGCTGGGGCAATCGAATACCTAGAGATGTGCGTAGTTGGCGGCTTGCCAAGTGCGCTCGCCGAGATGAAATCATCTGGAGTATCTATCGTCGGATTAGATGATGCTGGCGAAAAGAGCATCTTCGAGATGGGATCTTTTGCTCGCGAGTCGATTTGTCTTGTTCTCGGCGCAGAAGGACCTGGGCTATCTCGGCTAGTACGCGAACGCTGTGATTCACTCGTCAACATCCCGATGCTCGGGTCTTTGTCCTCGTTAAACGTCTCTGTGGCTGCCGCATTGGCAAGTTACGAAATAGTACGTGCGCGGCTCGCTCCGTGAATGCATGAAGAGTGATCGCAATACGCGCGGCATCCGCAATACACTGGGCGCGAACAAAAGTCGCCGGGGTAGCTCAGGGGCAGAGCAACCGCCTTGTAAGCGGTAGGTCGTGGGTTCAATCCCCACCCTCGGCTCGATTTGAATGCCTGCAAGAT
>JABMNW010000016.1 GCA_013204455.1 Acidimicrobiaceae bacterium | reverse complement strand
TTTGGGTTTGATTATTTGCGCGACAATATGGCGGGAACATTAGACGAAAAAGTTCAGCGCGGATTCAACTATGCAATTGTCGACGAAGTTGACTCGATTCTGATCGACGAAGCACGTACGCCATTGATTATTTCTGGTCGCGTGGCTGATGCGGCAAAGTTGTACTACCGATTTGCTTCAATTGTTCGAACGCTTGTACGCGATGTCGATTTTGATGTTGAAGAAGGAAAACGGATCGTCGTACCAACCGAAGCCGGTATCGAAAAAGTTGAGCATCAATTAGGCATCGAAAATTTGTATGACGAAATTCAACAGAATCTCGTGCATCAATTACAGGTTGCGCTCAAGGCCGCAGTGTTGTACCACCGCGACAAGGACTACATCGTTCAGGATGGCGAAATAAAGATCGTTGACGAGTTCACTGGTCGTATTCTTGAAGGACGTCGTTGGAGCGAAGGCATCCACCAAGCGGTTGAAGCTAAAGAAGGCGTCAAAATTAAGGAAGAAAACCAAACGTTGGCGACGATCACTTTGCAGAACTATTTCCGAATGTACGAAAAACTCTCCGGCATGACGGGTACGGCGCAAACCGAGGCGGCAGAGCTAATGAATACCTACGGTTTGCAAGTCGTATCAATTCCAACCAACCGTGAGATGGTGCGTGTTGATCAAGCAGATCTGATCTACAAAACCGAGTCGGCGAAATTTGACGCAGTGGTTAGCGATCTAGAAGAAAAGCATGCCAAAGGTCAACCGGTACTTGTTGGCACAATCAGTGTCGAAAAGAGCGAGAAGTTGTCGCGCAAGTTGCAGCAGCGTGGAATTCCTCACGAAGTATTAAACGCCAAACAACACACGCGTGAAGCTTTGATCGTTACGCAGGCAGGTCGCCTCGGTGCGATAACGGTAGCCACCAACATGGCTGGTCGTGGTGTGGATATTTTGCTTGGTGGAAATCCTGAAGGTCTTGCCCGACACGAGGTGCTTAAAGAAGGGCATAGTCCAGAAACGTTGATGGACGAATTTGCATTGCCAGCGCCACTCGAGTCAATGCCACCAGATTTTTTGACTGCGCGCGACAAAGCACAACAGCGCTACCGCGAACTACTTGCAATGTATGTCGTGTCATGCAAAATAGATGGCGACAAAGTACGCGAGTTGGGCGGGCTGTATGTGCTCGGTACCGAACGTCACGAAAGTCGACGTATCGACAACCAGTTGCGTGGTCGCTCAGGACGACAAGGAGACTTAGGGGAGAGTCGTTTTTATTTAAGTTTGGACGACGAACTTATGCGACTGTTTGCAACAGGTGCGTTGTCTTGGGTGATGGGACGGGCGTTACCTGATGATGAAGCAATTGAAGCCAAGATGGTATCTAAAGCAATTGAGCGTGCGCAAAGCACGGTCGAGCAACGTAACGGAGAAGTTCGCAAGAACGTCTTGAAGTACGACGAAGTAATGAACCAGCAACGCAAGATCATTTATCAACGTCGCGATCAAATTTTACAAGGTCTTGATCTCAAGTCGGCTGCCATGGATTATCTAGCCGAGGCAGTGGACGCGCTAATTGAATCTCATTGTGTGGCAGAAGCCGATGACGAATGGGATGTCGACGGTCTCGCCTTAGAACTTGTGACCTTCTGGCCAACTCAGATCGGTGCAAAAAATCTTGCCGCATGTGACACGACTGACGAAATGTACGACCTCGTGATGGCCGATGCGAGCGTATATTATTCTCAGCGAGAAATAGATTTGGGCGAATCTGTGATGCGCGAGGTCGAGCGTCAAGTGATGTTGCGAATCATCGACCAGCGCTGGCGCGAGCATCTTGAAGAGATGGATTATCTACAGGAGGGCATCAACCTTCGTGCCGTGGGTCAGAAAGATCCTTTAATCGAGTGGCAACGGGAAGGCTTCGAAATGTTTGGCACGCTGATGAAGGGCATCGCGCAAGACTTTGTCAAATATGTGATGCATGTTCAGGTGATCAAGAACGATTCGCCAGCCGGAACAATTAGCAACATTCAAGAAACTTCTGATGCAAACTTCGAGGCAGACTTCGATGCAGAGCTTGGCACGACGGGGAAAAGCCAAAGTGCTGCAAGCACGAGTGCAAATAGCGCAAATAGTGCATGGTCCAGGACTCCAAGGAACTCGCCGTGTCCATGCCTGTCTGGCAAAAAGTACAAGATGTGTCACGGCCGCGTCAATTAGTTCAGGTATTAACAAGTGAAGGACTTCTCGACAGATCTAAATGAGTTGCGTAGGCGTGTCGGTGAAGCAGCGACATATCTAAATGTAGAGGCTTCTCGCGGTTTGCTAACCGAATTAGAAGTTGAAGTTGCAAAACCAGACCTGTGGAATGATCAAGAACACGCGAAAAAAGTGAATTCGCAATATGCCGCGCTTAAATCCGATCTGGACGAATTTAATCATCTAGCCAGCACACTTGACGACCTAGATGTGTTACACGAACTTGCTCGTGACGCTGACGACGCATCACAAGAACCAGAACTCGAACGCGGAGTTCAAACGTGTCGGTCGCAATTGGACTCACTTGAAATGCGCAGCATGTTTACTGGCGAGCACGACGACTGTGACGCGATTTTGCAGATCAATGCCAAAGATGGTGGCGTTGATGCGCAGGATTGGAGTGAGATGTTGCTTCGGATGTATCGCCGTTGGGCCGAACTGAAAAACTTTGGTTTCGAAATCGGCGATATTTCGATTGGTACTGAGGCCGGAATTCTTTCTGCAGACGTAACTATTCGTGGTCGTTACGCGTATGGTTTGCTAACCAGTGAACGTGGTACGCATCGGCTGGTGCGGATTAGCCCGTTTGATAACCAAGGTCGTCGTCAAACAAGTTTTGCACTTGTCCAGATTTGGCCAATTTTAGATTTAGCAGAACTCGAAATTAACGAAAGCGATATTCGGATGGAAGTTTTTCGTGCTTCAGGCGCAGGTGGACAACATGTCAACAAGACGTCCTCTGCTGTGCGACTAGTTCACGAACCAACGGGACTTGTTGCATCGTCCCAACAAGAGCGCAGTCAATTACAAAACCGCGAGAGCGCAATGAACCGGCTTAAAGCAATGATTATTGCCCAAGACGAAGAAGAGCGTGCCGCCGCGCTTCTACAAATCGCTGGCAAACAAGCACAAGTTGGATGGGGCAGTCAGATTCGCTCATATGTTTTGCAGCCATATCAAATGGTTAAAGATTTGCGAACAAATGTTGAAAGTGGCAATGTCGCTGCAGTGTTAGACGGCGAACTCGATCAATTTATGGAGGGTTATCTTCGCTGGCGTCGTACCAATGGCGAATAAATTGACTATGCCGATAGTCATCTCACGGTGATAAGT
>JABMNW010000015.1 GCA_013204455.1 Acidimicrobiaceae bacterium | reverse complement strand
CTGTCATACCGCTTGGATTATTTCTGATCCCATCGGTGAACCCACAATCTTGGCTATTTACAGGGACCTTCACGTCTTGGGTTTTGATCTGGCTGGCCTTAACGCAGACGGATCGACGACGACTCATCTGGACTTTAGTATTTGCATTTTTTGCAATCGGTCTTGCTGTGGCAAGCAGATCAGATGGACCATTGATCGAAGTAGTCGTAATCATTTCGGTAACGGTTATTGCATCAAGCGAGAAGCGTCTTATTAAACAAAGACTTTTACCAGTTGCGATTGCCGGATTTGTGTTGCTCGTTTGGAAGAACAGTCAACTGGTGTCGGCATTAAAGAACAGCCTCGTCGAACAGGGATCGGGTTTCTTCGCTCCCTACTACACACTCCATAATCTGCCACGAATGATCGAATTTTATTTTGGTGACTTCGCGACAAGAATCGGCGACTCGGATACCGGTATGCCACCTATCGTTGTGCTTGGGGCATTGTTGATCTTTGTCGTATTATTACTTTGGGCGATGCGTAGTGTTGGTCGCGCCCGGGGTGTCGTTGCCATCGGACTGCTATCTCTACTCATTTTTGTTCCAGTTTTGGTGCTGAACAATGCTCGCTATCAAATAGGTGGACTCTTCCTGCCGAGATACATGTGGCCATTCCTCTTCGGTTTTGTGTTCGTCTTAAGTTCCAATATTCGCCGCAAGTCAGATGCGTTGTCGCTCGGAGAAGCGGGGTTAGTAGTAGGGGCATTCGTCCCGAGCGCAATCGCCGCACAATTTATACTTGTCAAGCGCTACACGGTTTCGGCGAGCAGTACATCATGGGACCTAGATGCAGACAAACTCTGGTGGTGGTCTTGGGGACCATCACCTCTGACTGCAGTGGCACTCGGGGCGATCTTTGCAACAGTTTTCATTTTTGGAGTGGTAACCCTTATCGCAATCTCGGAACGAAACACTATAAATGACCTTGCGTAAATTTCGCCTCTCCACCGAAGCTGTGTTTTGTGTATCCCTCTTCTTCGTTTTTACCTGCTGGGCTTTCGCCAGCCCGAACGGATCCGTTCCTGACGACGGATTTCATATGGCGTCAATTTTTTGTTCGGCGAAGAATGGTGAACCATGTGAAGTCCCTAAGTTCGTCAGTGAAGAACCATGCTTTGGTTGGGGACCTGGCGGCGGAAATGGTGGACCGCATCCAGACGTCACGCCTGCGTGTGTCGATCCGGAGTCGCTCTCGACGACGGTCATGACGTACCGGTACAACCAAGGAAGCTATCAAGGCGGCTATTACGCATCGATGAACCGATTCGCTGGGGGTTCTTTGCAGTCCGCGGTCATCCGAATTCGGTTTATCAACGCCTCAATTTTTGTTGCCTTGCTCGGACTCTTCCTGTGGACTGCCCGGAAAGCCACTACTAATGTCACTCGTCCTTTTGTCGGGGCAATGCTCGCGTTGCTCGTGCCAATCGCGCTTTACTTCATCCCAAGTATCAACCCCACTTCATGGGCGTTTGCTGGGTCATCGCTTATTTGGGTACCACTCATCGTGTTAAGTGATAGAGGATTGCCCGTCTTGAAGCGTTCGATCGCTGGAGTATCCGCGGTGTTGTTATTGATGTTGTCTATCGCGTCAAAACCAGAAGCCGTAATGTATTCGTTACTGGCCGTTGTGGCTTCGTTCTTCTTGGTGGCGAAATTGCAACGAGTCAGGTTTCAAATTGCGATTTTGATTACCTCACTAGTCGGCGCCACGACTTGGTACATATCTCGCAAGTCTGGCGGTTTTTCTGTCATCAGGTATGGATTTGGAGAACCCGAAGCGCGAAATTACTTCGACCCCTACTACACGATCCACAACTTGCCAAAAGTTATTCAACTCTATGTAGGTCAATTTGCATCAATCCTCGGTGACACAGATTTTACCGCCCCAACTACTTCATGGTTGTTGTCGGCAGTTGCGCTCAGCATAATGATCGCAATCGGAGCGAAAAATCTGTCGATTCGAAAAGTGGCCCTCGTAACGTGTTATGCCATTTCAATGGTTTCTGTTCCTTTAATCATTCTGAACCTGAGTCAACGTCAAGTTGGTGCGTTCATCACAGCTAGATACGTCTGGGCTCTCCTTTTCGGATTTGTATTTCTTATGCTCTGGAATCCCAAATCAAACCAGAATCCGCTACCACGAGTACCTGTTGGACTCGCCTGCGCTGCGGCGCATTTTGCAGCGGTTGGTGCGCTGTTTGCGGTACTACGCAGATACACCGTCGGGGAAGGCAGCACATCATGGAATCTCGACGCCGACAAATTATGGTGGTGGGATTCGGCCGTGTCGCCGTTGATGTTGTTGGGTTTGGCGTTCATCGCACAATCCGTTTTCTTCGGCTCCGCCTATCGAATTCTCACGCGTCCCGAGCAAGATCAACATGCTCTTACGATCTGATCGGTTATCCGCATGAGTGGGACTGTCGGTGTAATAATTCCGTCCTACCGACGCCCACAAGCATTGCGCCGGGCTGCTGACTACTGGTCGCACAGTTCTCTACCTGTGTTAATCGTTGACGGCAGTCCCGAGCCAACTCTTATAAAATTCGCCGACAACATTAAATACGAGCATCATCCCACCTCGCCAATGCAGGTCCGAATCCTTGCGGCAGCAAAAAGTTATTCAACTGAATATCTAGTGCTTTGTGCTGACGATGACTTCTTTGGTTTTGACGCGATCAAAATCGCCGCAGAATTTTTGGACAGATCTCCCAAATTCTCTGCAGTACAAGGTTGGGGTGGCACTTTTAGTTACGACGGTCGGACCCTAAATTGGAATTTGCCCGACTATCTATCCGAAGCATTTGAGACGATTGATGACCATCCAATCCGAAGAATGCGATCACTCTTCGAGCCATACCGAACGATTTTCTATTCCGTTTTCCGACTCCAAACATTTATCGATGGATTCCAATCAATACAGTCAACTTCATCTCTCTTCATCCAGGAAATAAATCAGAATGTAGTTGCGGCGTTATCGGGTCATGTGTGCTCGCTTCCAATATTTCTAAATGCGCGGGACCGTACGCCAGGAGTGTCAATGCTCATATCACCGGAGCGACGGCCGTTCGCCGATTGGATACTTGACCCACAAACAAAGACTGAACGTGAATCGTGGAAACATTCCGTGTCTGGCATCGCACAGAAATATCATCCATCAATCAATCAAGCAGAATTCGAGGATGCACTCAATGAGGTACTGCTTGGTTTCACAACAATCGACTCAATGGTTTCAGGAAACTTTGGCACCAATTTACGACAATCTGTCCGACGAATCGCGGCAAGGTTTGAGCCGGCTAGTTTTAAACGCAAGCGGTGGGCGCGAAGCCTTAATCTCGCCAGTAAGGCCGAGTACCCCCTTGGCCCAGATAGCCCGAATCATCAAGGAAATGTTGATTCCTGGCATGCCGCTCAGCAAGACTGGACTCTGATTAGAGATGTCATCGTGAATAACGAGCCAGCAATATGAGCAAGAAAGTATTGGTTTGCGGCGTTGGTCGTATGGGCCAACGCCACATCCGAGCCGCCCAACATTTGGGACATTCGATCGTCGGTTTCTTTGATATTTCGGACGTGGCTCGTGGCGATACTCTCCGCGAATTTCAACTTGATCCGAAAACGGAATACAAAGATATAGATCGAATGTTTGCCGAGAATAATGCCGATGTTTGCATAGTTGCGACAACTACTCCATCACATGCACCGTTTGCCATTGCCGCAATGAAATCTGGATGTAGTCATGTATTAATAGAAAAGCCAGTTGCTTCTTCAATAGATGAATGCTTCAATATCATGAATACAGCCAGAGAAACTGGATCGGTGGTGGCAATAAATCATCCTTATTCAGAAATCGGATTGTCAAAATTCATTCGCGACACCGTGCAATCTGATGAATTTGGTGGCCTATCGAGTTGCCACATTGTCGGCGGAGATGCAGGGGTGGCAATGAACGGTATTCACTTCTTCGACCTTTTCGAGTTCGTAGCCGGAAGTCGAATAAATAAGATTTCCGCACGATTAGTCGCGCAACTTCTACAGAATCCGCGTGGACCGCAATATAACGATAACTCAGGAGTCATCGATGCAAATGCCGCAAGCGGTGCGAGGTTGCATATTGACATCAGCAACGATCACGGCGTTGGACGGTACGGAATATTCATGGGGACAGGTGGTTCGATGCGAGTTGATCTACTGACTAGTAAATACGAATTGTCAGTACGTTCCGCTGTAACCCGTCATTTACCGGCGACTCAATACGATGCGGCTACATCCAACTCGTCTGGCGATGCTCCGCCAATTGACATGGTTGAATTATCTGCTCGGGCACTTGATCGCTTGCTGTCAGATTCACCCATTGCCGATATCTATGACGGCGAACGATTTCTTCGATATCTCGTCGCTTGTCATGTCTCGTCTGAAACTGGCGAAAATTTTATAGACCCGTTAGGCCCACTTCCGGAGAATCGTAAATTTCATTGGGCCTAAGACAATCTCCAAAAACTCGGCTCGCGATCATTGGAGCAGGAGATATTGCCCGCGCACATATTAAAGCGTTCCGCAACTTAGACAATATTGAAATAGTCGGCATTTGTGCGCCGACCGAGAGACACTCTCGATCTATCGCTAACGAATTTCAGATCGAAATTGTATGCAAAGACATACAAACCCTTTGGGATCTAACTCACGCCAACGCTGTGGTCGTGGCCGTTCCGATTCTCGCAACTAGCGATGTGTGCGTAAACGTATTTTCGCATGATTGGATGTCCCTTGTTGAGAAACCTGTCGGTTACAACCTCGTTCAAGCAGAAGAACTTTCAACACTCGCATCTGCTAAGAACCATGAATGTTTCGTTGCGCTCAATCGACGTCACTATGGTTCTACCCATCAACTTCAAAAACTCGTCGAGGCCAACGACTCGATTCGTGTGATCCGTGTGAATGATCAAGAGGATCAACTCCATGCGTTAGACGATGGTTATCCAATTGCTGTTGTAGAGAATTGGCAATTTGCCAACTCAATTCATCTGATTGACTACTTTTTACAATTTGGTCGTGGCAAGATTTCTCGTGTAACCAGGAAAATCGAATTTCGTGAATCTCGACTTAGTCATGTCAGCGCAGAAATCGAATTCAGTTCTGGTGATAAGGGATTGTATGAAGCAGTCTGGAATTCGCCGGCGCGGTGGAGTGTGCAGGTTGAATGTGACTCAGTAATTGGTGAACTAAAACCACTTGAACAAGCACGAATAATTCGCTCCGGGCAATCGGCCGAAGATTGTCCCAGCGATCCGCAAGATAAGAAATTCAAACCTGGTTTTAGACGACAAGCAGAACTTTTTATAGAGAACATCCGTGGTCAGGTAGTAAACAGCGAATTACCGACTTTGAACGATGCACTAGCAACAATGCGACTAATTGACTTGATCTACGGATCCCCTGAAGCTACCGAGCGAACAACCAATATTGAATAATTGAATTCGAGCCAACAGTAATGGGCGGTACTCTGTAACAGTGGTAAAAGTGCTGGTCACAGGCGCAGATGGGTTCATCGGATCCCACCTTGTTGAGGAGTTGGTTTTAAAGGGCATGAGCGTGCGCGCTTTCGTTCTTTACAACTCTTTTGGTTCGTTGGGTTGGTTGGATGAAATCAACCCAGAAATTAGACAATCAATTGAAATCTTCGCTGGAGATATTCGCGACCCAAACGGTGTCCGACGGGCGATGCAAGGTTGTGAAACCGTCCTACATCTTGCTGCGTTGATTGCAATTCCATACTCTTACCATTCGCCCGACACATATATCGACACGAATATCAAGGGCACTCTTAATATCCTGCAAGCAGCCCGTGACCTCGAAGTCAAGCGGATTATCCACACCTCAACTAGTGAGGTATATGGCACGGCACAATATGTGCCAATCGATGAGAAACATCCACTCAATGCACAATCTCCCTATTCGGCATCCAAAATCGGTGCTGACCAACTCGCCTACAGTTTCTATTCTTCCTTCGCCACACCAGTGGTCACCGTGCGACCATTCAACACTTACGGACCTCGCCAATCAGCCAGAGCAATTATTCCAACTATCATCACGCAAGTTGCCAATGGAGTCACTTCCGTAAAGGTTGGGTCGCTGACTCCAACTCGTGACTTCACATTCATCAAAGACACTGTTCGAGGTTTTGCTCTCGCCGCCGAAGTATCGGGAGTCGAAGGACAAACGATCAACCTTGGAAGTAATTTCGAAGTTTCTGTTGCAGAAATCGGCAAGCTCATTGGTGAGATAACTGGAAAGAAAATTACGCTAGAAACAGAAAGCCAGAGAGTGCGTCCTATTAACAGCGAAGTTGACCGTTTATTCGCCGATAACACCAAAGCGCGCGAACTGTTGAAATGGCACCCAGAATTCGGTGGAATCGACGGATTCAGACTCGGTCTAGAGCAAACGATCGAATGGTTCGTCAATCCAGAAAATCTTCGTCGTTACAAGCACGAGCTTTATAACATTTGACAACTAATTCATATTAAAAATTAAGGATCAAATGAATTCCAAAACTGCGCAGATCAAAATTGGTAAACGAATGATCGGGGTTGAGTACCCACCATTTGTAATCGCCGAAGTTGGAATCAACCATGAAGGTGACGTGAAAAAAGCCCTTCAGATGGTCGACGCTGCGGTAGCGGCCGGTTCGGAAGTAATCAAGTTCCAATGCCACATCACTGAGCAAGAAATGATTCCAACCGATATGACCCCAGGTGAAATATCCACCGAGAAGTTGTGGGACATCATTAAGCGCTGTGAACTCACTGAATCAGAGGAAATTCAAGTGATGCGCTACTGCGAGTCGAAGGGAATTATGTACCTTTCGACGCCATTTTCGCGCGAAGCAGCTGACCGACTCAACGAAATGAATATCCCAGCGTTCAAAATCGGTTCTGGCGAATGCAATAATTTTCCACTAATCGCACACATCGCCGCAATGGGTAGGCCGATGATCGTCTCTACTGGCATGAACGATCTCAATTCAGTAATGAAGACAGTTGATCTCATCAAGAGTGCCGGCACGTCCCTGGCACTGCTTCACTGCACAAGTATGTATCCAACTCCATACGAAAGCGTTCGACTCGGCGCAGTTTCGCAACTACGTGAGAAATTTCCCGATGTTCCAATCGGCTTATCTGATCATTCCGCAAATATCTGGACATGTCTTGGTGCCGTTGCTCTTGGGGCTTGCATCCTAGAAAAACATTTCACAGTTTCGCGAACATGGCCAGGACCAGATGTCCCGATTTCAATTGAACCCCAAGAACTAAATGACTTAATTATCGGAAGTCGTGCAATTTGGTCAGCTCGTGGTGGGGAAAAAACAATTCTTCCTGGCGAACAACCAGTAATTGATTTTGCGTACGCAACCGTCGTTACGATCAAAGATGTTGCAAGCGGTGAGAACTTTACTCGTGACAACTTATGGGTCAAGCGACCCGGTTTAGGTCCAATTCCTGCAAATGATTTGGAAAGCATTCTTGGTCGTCGTGCAAAGCGTGCTGTTGCCAAAGATCAACATCTCGTAGCCGATGACATAGACAAGACACGGTGAAGGTCGTAGTAACCGGGGCTTCCGGTTTTCTTGGTCAACATATTGTTGCGAAGCTTTGCGACAGTCAGGAACCCGATTTAGAGGTAGTCGGTGTTTCACGTCAAAAAGTTGATGGACTTATACACGTATCAGATTACAGAAAGACGCCATCTGGTGACATCCTGATACATCTCGCTGAAGAAAACAGTCGAGCGGGAGCAAACGTTGGTGGCGCCAACGAGTTGGCCCGATCACTTCAAACAATAGAAGACTTGTCCAAGCGTTCGTTTAGCAGAATTATTTATTCATCCTCAGCGGTTCTATACGGTGATAAGTCGACTGATGCGCACAAAACATCAGACGTAGTCGAAGTGAATGATGACTACTCAAAAATGAAATTGTCAGGAGAACAGGCGATTATGGCTAACGGGCATGGCATGAGTGTGCGACTTTCGAATCTCTACGGACAAGGAATGAATCCGAGCAATGTTGTTAGCACAATTCTTCGGCAAGCAAAAATTGGTGAAGATGTAACAGTGGAAACTCTCGAACCAATTAGAGATTTCCTTTGGGCAGAAGATGCAGCGACAGCAATACTCCGGATCGCACTCAACGATTCATTTGCGAAACTTCCGAAAATTCTAAATATTGGAACAGGAGTTGGATCATCAATTCGCGAGATTGCCGAAATTGCATCGCGTGCTTCCGGTTGGGCGAAATTAAACATTTCGGCACAATCGATCGGTGCGCCTTCATGCATTATCCTCAACATTGACGAGACAATAGAGCAACTCGATTGGCGCCCCACAGTAGAGATACACACTGGAATTGCTCGGCTCTTACACAACGAGAAGTAGATTTGACGACGATGGGAAAACGTAAAATTGCTGTGTTCACGGGTAACCGTGCCGAGTACGGACTGCAGTTTCCGATCCTCAAAGCAATAAGCAACCACCCGGATTTGGAGTATCAACTAATTGTTTCAGGTGCACATTTGGATAAAGATTTCGGCCAAACTCTTGACGAGATTAAAAACGATGGTTTCAAGATCGCAGCCGAAGTAAAGATCCAAATGGACTCCGATTTCGCACTCGCCACTCCACAAGCAATCGGTAGCGGGATAGTCAATATCAGTCAGGCGCTCGCGAATCTAAAACCAGACATGATGATCGTATATGCAGATCGATTCGAAGGTTTTGCTGCTGTAGTCGCGTCTACACAAATGAGTATCCCAACTGCACATATTGAAGGTGGTGATATCACTGAGGGCGGTGCACTCGATGATTCGGTCCGCCACGCAATGACAAAACTTTCACACCTACATTTCACAACCAATGACGAAGCCACTAGGCGCATCATCGCCATGGGCGAAGAATCTTGGAGAGTCCACACCGTTGGATTCCCGGCGATCGATCTAATTTCTGATGGTCGATTTGCTAAGCCAATTGAGATAAGCAAACAGTTGGGTCTCGATCTTTCGCAGCCAATAGTTTTGTTTACTCAACATTCGGTTACTACCGAGGCTGGGGATGCGACATCACAAATACGGTCATGTTTAGACGCATTGTTGCGACTTGCAAACGATGGAGTTCAAGTTATTGCAACATATCCCAACAACGATGCCGGTGGTCGCGCAATTGTTGCCGAACTCGAAAAAGTCGCATCACTGAAGCCGAAGAACTTTCAATTGCATAAATCGCTCGGGCGCTATTTGTATCACGGCATTCTTGCCCTCTCGAGAAATCCGGATCATCGCATTGCTTGTCTCGGTAACTCATCGTCTGGGATAAAAGAAACTCCAATCTTTGGTACACCAACAGTGAATATTGGTTCGCGTCAACTCGGTCGACTCCGAGGAAGCAATGTAAAGGATGCGAATTATTCTGGCACTGAGATTTATGAGTTCGCGCATATTTGCCTCTTTGATGATATTTGGCGAGCCGAATGCGCCAAAACCGATAACCCATATTGGAAGGGTGGCGCCGGCAGTAGAATTGCAAATGTGCTTTCGACTGTTGAGTTGAATCAGTCGTTGCTCCGCAAACGAATGACGATTGACGGAAGCGGAGCAGTCAGGCCGGTTCTGGAATGAAATCCTGGCGAGAGACTCTTGTTGACCAACACGACACACTTCGCGCTGTCATTGAACGTCTTGACAAAGCAAAGCAACAAATCGTGCTCGTCGCAGACGAAAACCTTAAGTTACTTGGAGTTATAACCGACGGGATTATTCGGCGTGCAATCTTAAACGGTGTGGATCTTGAGGGTCCTTGCCTTGCAATAATGAACCCGAATCCAAAGTGTGTTGCCCCGGGGACTTCGCGGCAGACAAGTCTAAAATTAATGCGAGAAAACGTATTTCACCACCTTCCAATTGTTGAGTCTGATGGAAAAGTTTGTGGACTACTTTCACTTGACGAACTCGTCGGAATGAGGACTCATGACGAACCGGTTTTAATTATGGCTGGTGGACGCGGGCGACGGCTTGGCGAGATGACACAAGAGATTCCAAAGCCGATGCTCACTATCGGTAATCGTCCGATCCTCGAATCAGTTGTTCAAAATTTTGTTGAGCAAGGTTTCTGTAAGTTCTATATTTCGGTCAACTATCTAAGCAAAAAGATTGAAAACCACTTCGGCGACGGAAAGCAATTCGGTGCAGAAATTACTTATGTTCACGAACCAGAAGAACTTGGCACTGCTGGCGCAATTGGTTTAATCAGTAGAGAAGTATCTTCGACTCTGATAGTGATGAATGGAGATATTCTTACATCTCAAAATTTTGGAGATGTAATTGAATTTCACCAGAATCATGGGGCTGATGCGACAATGGTTGTTCGACAATGGTCTCAGCAAATTCCATTCGGCGTTGTCGACCTTGATGGCGACGCTATTACTGACATCCATGAAAAACCAATTATTAAAAAACTTATCAGTGCAGGAATCTATGTGCTATCGAAAGATGTCGTCAGTCTTGTCGAGCGCGATGAGCCTCTGGATATGCCAGACCTCTTTCACAGATGCAAGGGAAGAAATATGAAACTGATCGCCTACGAAATGGATGGATATTTGACCGATGTTGGAAGAATCGATGACTTCGATCGAGCAAGTCGCGACTGGCATCGGGCAATTGATGATTAATTCGAAACGAGTTATCGCAATCATCCCTGCGCGTGGTGGAAGCAAAGGTCTTCCTGGTAAAAATATACGACCTCTGCTTGGAAAACCATTGCTTAAGTGGACGATTGAAGCTGCGAAAAATTCCAAATTTATCGATCAAATTTGTGTCACAACAGACAGCCCCGAAATCGCTGCCGTGGCTCAGGAGTCAGGTATCGACGTTCCTTTTATGCGCCCCGCCGAGCTCGCTGGAGACACCGTATCAAGTTTTGCAGTCGTCGAACACGCACTGAATTTTTATAGTGACCTCGGTCAGAAATTCGACTACATAGTTCTCTTGGAACCGACTTCTCCAATTCGTAAACCCACCGATGTAGACGTGATGTTACAAAAATTAGAAGATCTCTGCGAAACTTTCGATGCAGTAGTCTCGGTCGGAAAAGTGAGTATAGATCGTTCTTTGATAATGAAACAGGTTGGTAACTCACTAGTTCGAATAGATTCCGGGCCATTGTTGTCACGTCGACAAGATTGGCCAGATGGATATTTTCCTTTTGGTGTTGCTTATATATCTAAAGTGAATGTAATTCTTAATGAACGCACTTTCTATCCACAACGATTAACCCATTACCTAATTGACCGCTACCAGCATTTCGAAATTGATGACATCTATGACTTTATTTGCGTCGAACAAGTGATGAAGCACGAAGGATTGGGCTAATGCGATTTCTTATTGTGGGTCTCGGTTCGATGGGCAAGCGTCGTATTCGTAACCTCCGTGCACTTGGTCATGCGAATGTAGCAGGGTTTGATCCCAGACAGGATCGACGTGATGAATCGGTGTATAAATACAACATCGTTCCGTTTGCCGAATACGAAGATGCGGTCAAACGTTATTCACCTGACGCGATCGTTATTTCCACTGGTCCAGCACTTCACATGCAATATGCACAAGACTCGGTTATTCGGAAGATTCCATGCTTCATCGAGGCATCGGTAGTGCATGCTGATCGTGTTGAGGCACTACACAATCAGGCGAACGAGGCTGCAATCGTGGTTGCACCGTCATGCACGATGCGCTATTCAGAAGGCGTCAAGTGTCTGCAACAACTTATTAAAAGTGGCACGATTGGCCGTCCGCTAAACATCAACTACCAGCATGGACAGTACCTCCCCGATTGGCATCCTTGGGAGAAAGTCACAGACTTCTATGTTGGCCAACGTGACACTGGTGGATGTCGTGAGATGGTCGCCTTCGAACTCACCTGGTTAAACGCTTTATTTGGCGATCCGACACCGCTTGCGTGCGTAAAGGGCAAAATTACAGACATCGAAGCGGATATTGATGATATCTATCATTTCGTTTTGCGTTACCCAGATGGTCCGCTAGCAAACATCACAATCGAAGTTGTTTCGCGACCGGTGATGACCCGCGAATTACGTATTCTTGGTACACAAGGCCAAATAGTTTTTAGTGATCACGAGCACGTCGTTCGTTTTAAGTTGGTGGGCGACGAAAATTGGACGACAATTGACGTCGGAATGGGTACTCAAGAACCAGGTTATGTGAAACCAGAAGAACCGTATATCGCGGAGATGGCTGACTTTGTCTCGGCCGTTGAGACAAATGATCAACGACGATTTCCAAATACCCTCGCTGCTGACGCAAAAATTCTTCGTCTACTTGAAAATCTTGACAGCATTAGCGGGGTCACTCGTGGACTTTAGTAAACGTCTTCACCATGTAATTCCAGGTGGGGCTCATACATATTCTCGAGGCGACGATCAGTATCCTTCGAACGCTCCGCAAATTCTTGAGCGCGGTGAAGGTCCGTACTCATGGGATCCATCAGGTAATCGTTACTTGGATTATGGCATGGCATTGCGTGCGGTAAATATTGGTTATGCCGAACCAACGATCAACGCCGCTGCTTGGGCAGAAATCGAAAAGGGCAACAATTTAACCCGACCATCGATGGTAGAACTACGCGCTGCGGAATTGTTGGTAAGTCTCATCGACTCAGTCGACATGGTTAAGTTCACCAAGAACGGCTCAACGGCAACATCTGCGGCAGTCAAATTATCTCGAGCCTATACAGGTAGAAAACTCGTCGCACGTTGCGCTCAACAACCGTTCTTTAGTTACGACGACTGGTTCATTGGATCAACGATCATGCCACGTGGTGTGCCCGAAGAGACGATCGCAATGACAAAACTTTTCAATTATAACGACATCGAATCATTGCAATGTTTAATCGACGAGTTTCCAGACCAAATTGCTTGCGTGATGTTGGAACCTGCGGCAATGGAGTGCCCAGCGCTAGGTGATGATAGATCTGGATGCTGTGGTCGCGCAACTTGTACTCGCGCATATGGCTCATCCCAAGACAATTACCTTCAACAAGTTCAAGCGCTGTGCCGAAAAAATGGAATCGTATTCGTTCTCGACGAAATGATCACCGGATTCCGTTGGCATCTCAAGGGCGCACAATATGTCTACGGGGTCGACCCAGATCTTTCGACATTTGGCAAAGCAATGGCCAATGGTTTCTCGGTTGGAGCAATCTGTGGCAAGCGAGACATCATGAAACTTGGATCAATCGACACACCAGGTACCGAACGACTTTTCCTACTTTCCACAACTCATGGCGCTGAAATGTCGAGCCTCGGTGCTTTCATCAGAACTGTGCAGTTTCTGCAGGAAGAGCCTGTCATCAGGCACCTATGGTCGTACGGCGAGCGCCTTTGTGACTTAATCAGAAAACTCGCATCGAGTCACGGAGTTGATAAATATTTCGTAGTCGCCGGACCTGCAGTCAACCCGTACTATCTTGCGCTTGACTCGTCGGGACAAATTTCGTTCGAATTACGAACATTGTTCTTGCAGGAAATGATCCGTAAGAATGTTCTAATCCCAGCGCTTACATTTTGTTATCGCCACGACAAGAAACAATTGACAGAAACGCAGGAAGCTCTTGACCACACATTTGCAGTTATGCGAAAAGCGCTCGATGACGGCATAGATAAATTTGTAAAAGGCGCGATTGTCAAGCCCGTGTTTCGAAAATACAACTGACTATCGACATTGTGAAGATCGGGATCTGTCAGTACAACCAGATTTGGGAAGATGCCGCTGCGAACCTAGAGAAGATTTCCGGATTAGTTAAAAATATTCCGCGGGTTGATCTTCTGGTCTTTCCAGAAATGACCCTTTCTGGGTTCTCAATGTCATCTGCGGCATCGACACTTCGAGATGATCATCACCTATTCTTCGCCGAGCTCGCGCGCACCAAACAAGCACACGTCGTCTATGGGGGCGTAGAGGAAGGTCGAAACTGTTTGTTTCAGGTGTCCCGCGAAGGTGTACTCATCGGTCACTACGCAAAGAGACACTTATTCGCCCTTGACGGTGAAAGCGAGTCCTATCTCGGTGGATCCGAAACTTCGATTCTTCATCTTGACGAGGCCACATTCGTTCCGGCTATCTGTTACGACATTCGTTTTGCCTACCAACTATGGGCGCAAGCGCCAGAAGCAAGCGCCGCGATCGTAATTGCAAATTGGCCACTTCAGCGCCAATCGCATTGGGAAACTCTACTTCGTGCGCGGGCTATCGAAAATCAGATGTTTGTAATTGCTTGCAATCGAGTTGGTTCAAGTCCCAGACAGAATTACGGTGGCGGGTCAATGGTCGTCTCACCATTGGGAGAAGTAATCGTGACCTCAGATCTCGAGGAGGTTCTTTTTTGCGAGATTGATCTCGCCGAAGTTGGTCGAATCAGAGAAAAGTTGCCGTTTCTAAAAGATCGTCAGACTAGTGGCTTCACTCGCTGAGATACTACGGGTTGTCGGACGACGACGGCTTACGATCAAGCGAATCCCCCTAGCCGATGTTGTAATTATCCACTCGCAAGGAGCGCAGGACTTCACACCTTTGTTGAGCAATCGAAAAGTGCTGATCCTCGACCCACTTCCAGTCACCAAGAAAATCTCCTTACACCCTGTGGTGCTGATTCGTACATTGCTCAACCGATTAAACGGGATGAGCCGTGAAACCGCTTACCTTGCATCTCTTGTCGCACAATGTAAACCCAAATTGGTGGTAACGCGCGTCCACAATTCCAAGCCGTTCCAAAGGCTTGATCGGGCGCTACCAAAAATTCCATTCCTTGCTTTACAGAACGGAACGCTGGCAATCGAACTCGACTTCCCTGCAGATCAATGGACAATCCACCATTCGCACTTCGCCTGCCTCGGACAATATGAGGTCGACCAATATACGCGACATGGGGCATCAGTTCAGAATTTCCATATCGTTGGTTCGCTCAAAGTTAATCAGTATCTAAACTTCGTAAAAACGACCGAGCAAATGCCGGTTTATGATATTTGCTTGGTCTCGGATTACGGATCGCAAGATCATCCAACCCAGCTGTGTGATTACCTCGCACGATACTCAAGCGAGACTGGACATCGCATTTCCGTGGCTGGTCGCGCTGAGCAAACTACCGATGTCGAAGTCGAAGAAAAATGGTTTCGTAACAAACTTGGCGACTTGTTCGAGTTCATTCCAAGGCCGAGCGACAGATTCGCTTCGTACCGCGCAGTTCATCAGTCGAGAGTCATCGTCGCTTGGTGCTCTAGTATGTTGCGTGAAGCCCTCGCACTGCAGAAGCCAATTCTTGCATTCAATCCAACTGGTAACGAAAGGTATAACTTCCCCGTTCCAGGAATGTGGGCGATGACAAATTCAACATACGAAGAGTTCCGTGACCGACTTGATTGGTTGCTCAACCTCGACGGCGAGCAATTCGAGCAAACTTTCGGAGATCTAAGTCGATACCTGATGGCTAATTCGAGTGGTATCCAAACTGAATCGGTGCTTCGCAGTCTGATTGATGAAATCACTTCAGGGTAATCTGCTCCAATTCGCAACTGGATTGTCGCCTAGTTGGCTAGTCTGAGTGCAAGGAGGAATACCCAATGGGAGTTTTTGTCATCGCCGAAATCGGCATCAACCACAACGGAAGCCTCGAAGTCGCCAAACAACTGATTTCTGTGGCGGTAAGTGCAGGTGCCGATGCTGTCAAGTTTCAGAAGCGAACAATTGACCTTGTCTATACCAAGGAATTACTCGACTCGCCACGCGAAAGCCAGTGGGGTACCACGCAACGCGCGCAAAAAGAGGGTCTTGAGTTTGGGCTTGACGGCTACAAAGAGATCGATTCATTCTGCCGATCCAACAACATCTTGTGGTCAGCATCAGCATGGGATATTGAAAGCCAGAAATTCCTTCGTCAGTTCAATCTTGGGTTCAACAAGGTTGCCTCAGCAATGCTGCCATACACAGAACTTTTAAAAGTGATCGCCGAAGAAAAGCGCAAGACTTATATTTCAACAGGCATGAGCACAACAGAAATGTTGGATAATGCTGTCGAAATATTTCGCAAGGTGGATTGCCCATTCGAACTGATGCACTGCATTTCGACATACCCAATGGACGAGCACGATGCAAATCTAACTAGGATCAAGACACTAAAAAATCGTTACAAGTGTGATGTCGGCTATAGCGGACACGAAACTGGTTTAGCAATTTCTTATGCGGCAATCGGAATGGGTGCGACATCACTCGAGCGTCACATCACTCTCGATCGCGCAATGTATGGCTCAGATCAAGCAGCATCAATCGAGCCGGCGGGATTTCGTCAACTCGTAGGTGGTGTACGCAAGATCGATGTGGGAATGGGAGACGGAAGTCTTGAAATGAATCCAAAAGAAAAGTCGGTTGCCGACAAACTTCGTGCGCATATTCCAAAAACCTGATCAATCGACGCGTATCGCCCCGGCGTAACAATACAAAATGGCGGAAGGGGTGTGATTTGAACCCTCGGTGGGCCTAAACCCACGACGGTGTTCGAG
>JABMNW010000014.1 GCA_013204455.1 Acidimicrobiaceae bacterium | reverse complement strand
GAGAGAAACGAGATTGTCGAATATTTTTTTGTCATCGGCGTCTCACGATACTGAGAAACGTAAGAGCCGGTGCCAACCCCCCGACGGCACCGGCTCAAACGGCGCAGCTCTTGCGAGCGCGACTCCCAGTTGGGGGGTTACCCCGTCCGGTGATCTTGCGACATTTCGTTTATCACTTTAGACATGTTTAACCTGCGAACAACAAAATCTGGTATAAATTATTTACCAAGTTCTTTGCTTCTGGTGGTTGCGGCCAGCACCGCTGCGGCGATAATCTCGGCAAATTGTTTGCTCTGTAACTCGGCAATTCCTGCTGCGGTTGTGCCGTTTGGCGAAGTGACATTTAGACGTAATTCATTTGGACTAGCGGCACTTTGAGCGAGCAACGCCGACGACCCAACAAGAAGTTGACGTACAAGTGTGTTCGCCACATCTAGGGGCAACCCCTGTTGCACTCCAGCGCTGATCAACGCCTCGGCAAGTAAGAACACATAAGCAGGACCGCTACCAGAAAGTCCGGTGACCGCATCCAATAATCTTTCTTCAACATCTACGACTACACCAACACTAAGCAGAATCTCTCGCGCCCATTTTGCTTGTTCAGCCGAACAGGAGCGACCTGGGCTAATCGCCGATGCACCCTGGCCAATTATTGCCGGTGTGTTTGGCATTGCCCGAACAACTGCAACCCCCTCTCCGCAATCGCGCTCAAGAGCAGCGATAGTTACGCCTGCAGCAATCGACAAAACACGCTTGACCCCAGCACTACCAAATGTCGCACACACACCTGCAACGTGGGTTGGCTTTACAGCGATAACAACCGAGTCGCAATTTGGCATCTGCTCAAGAATTTGTACCCCAAGAAAATCTTTTTGCAGAATTGCTCGACGCTCAGCGCTCTTTTCGACTATCGCGAGGTCTCCTGGTGTGAGTTTTTTGCCAAGCAAACCGCGAGCAAGGGCTGCGCCCATGTTGCCACCGCCGACAATCACAAGAGAAATTTTATTCACGACGAGATCACACCAGTCAGGTTAGTTAAGTGCACTCGAACCGCCCAACGGCTTCCCCGACCGCCCAGCAGTTCGAGTGCTACCGCGTTGTGTGCGCATACTCGCCGCTTTGGCAAAACCAATTTCTAGCAAACTCCAGAATACATGCTCAACCGTTGAATATAGAGTTCCGATGACACGATCTAGTTCTGTTTCGGTAAGTGCCATCAGCACAAGTTCTCCGCGCAGGTAAACTGCGTCTTCGGCGCCGATCGAAAAGTGTGCCCCGACCAGTTTTTCGTTGCGACGCAATACTGTCTCATATAAAAATTCAGCGTTTTGTTCAGGTGCTGGTAAAACATAAGTTTCGTAACGCAATGTTCGCTGACCAAGTGTCAGCCAAATTGTTGTGAAATCCTTTTCTTCGCCACGCATCCGCACGAACCATCGAATTTCGTCACCTTCAGCGCGATCAACAGCCTCAACATTCGTATGAGTAGTGCGAATTCGACCCAGCCATTCGTCAATTTGTCGCTCAACGCGAGCAATCCCCGCATCGTCGAAAAGATCACTCACGAAGTTAAGAGCAGGAAACCAGTTGGCGTGCCTCAAGTGCGTCGTACACACCAATAACACTCGCAGCCGTAGACGCCCAAGAATAATTACGCGCACGATGTGCGCCGCGAGTCCCCATCGAAAGACCTAGAACTGGATCATCAAGCAATCGAGCCGTCCAGTGCGCAAATGTTTCGGCATCACGGTCCTTGACTAAGAATCCGGTTCGTTCGTGTTCAACAAGATTTAATAGTCCACCAACTGCGCTCGCCACAACTGGGATTCCACACGCTGCTGCTTCGAGTGCAACGAGACCAAAACTCTCGCTCCGTGAAGGAACTAAAACAACATCCGCCGCACGATAATAAGTCGACAACAAATGATGTGGCTGAGGCTCGACAAAGTGCACACGACCGATTAATCCAAGTTCGCAAATTAACCGACGCACATGACTGGTCTCGCTCGAACCAAACGCCCCGCTCGCACCGCCGACAATCATCAATTCGACATCACTGCGGTTAAGTTTGGCCAGCGTCTGCACAGCAACGTCGACACCTTTAAGTGGTTGTATGCGACCAACGAACAAAAGTAACGGCATGTCGCCCAATCCGAGTGCGCGCCGAGCACCGCGCCGGTCACCTGGCGAAAAAAATGCACTTCCAACACCTGGAGAGGCAACAGTTACTGCGCCAGGAGATGCACCGTAAAGAGCGCGGAACTGACTTAATTCTTCCGGACAACTGACACAGATCGCATCGGCACAACCGATGATTTCAAGTTCGGCGCGCTCACGCACAACCGATTCAACGTCTCCACCAAGTGATTTAACGCGAGCAAGAGTATGGAATGTAGTCACCAACGGCAGACCGAGTTGGTGCTTTAGTTTGTGTCCGACCAAACCAGACAACCAGTAGTTGGCATGCAACACATCTGTGCCGCCGTTGCGTTCGATGTGCATAGCTACGAGTTGCGTGAACTCATCAACTACATCCAGTAGTTGATCTTTGGAAAGATCAAACCGCCCAGCTTTAATATGCACAACTCGGTGATTCGGCTCGACCTCTACAACCTCTGGCAAATTCTCGCGCCACGCACGTGTATAGGTAGTGCACTGCAAACCCTTCTGTGCCATCGCCGAAACAAGTTCGCGCACGTAGACATTCAAACCACCACCATCACCAACGCCTGGCTGAGCAAGCGGGGACGTGTGCATTGAAATAACTGCGACGCGTTGCATTGAACGATAAAACCTATCGTTCTTGTCAGGTTTTGCCTCTATCGAGACTCACGAGCTAGCGAACGCGCTAGCGTTTAGTCTGCGAGCAACGAGTCGACGTTGGCTTCGCCATCTTTATAACGCTTAACGAGTTCGGTCGTGAATCTGTCAATCTTCGTGAATAGAGCTTGACGTTCAGCCGAGCGAGAAGTTTCAAATACTGAAAGTTGACGCACAACACTCTCAAGCGATGCGTCATCAAGAGTGCGCAGTTCACCAAAACCAATACTTTCGCAAAGGCGCTCAAGTTCGACAACGAACTGATGATCGGCCGAAATATTCGTCTCACGAGGTGGACGCAATGATCCACCGCCATGCTCTTGGCCAAAAACACTTGCAATATCTACAACGCTCATTCCTGACGCCGGAGTTCCGTCAGTACGTCGACGCTGTTCGTCACGAGCCAAATCGCATCGGCCCTGTGCAACGCGACGAACAAAAGAAATCACATCTTCTTGCATTTGTAATGCGGCCCGCGCAACGCGCAATTCGGCGGTTGACATTGAGTCAGGGCTCGACGTATCTCTCATCGGCATCCTCCGGAAACAGGTGGCAATAGTGCAACTTCGTCGGCGTCACTAACTGAGGTAGTACCAAGCGCCTCTTCGCCGTTCAACCAAACGCGACAAGTGCCAAGCACCTTTGCGAAATCCCCACCAAAACGAAGCACAGCACCTTGCAACACCTCATCAACGGTGCGACCAGGAATATCTTGACTGGCAGTTCCCGCTGCTTGCCGTGCGGAGGCAAAAAGTCTCAAACGCGCCATGCAGTCAGCGTATCCAAGCCACTACCCTGCGTTGAGTGTCCGTGGATGTTAAACCAAGATCGATAACACGGTTACTCGTATTACGCCACGGACAATCCGAATGGAATGCACAAGGTCGCTGGCAAGGTCAGGCCGACATTGAACTAACACTAGAAGGCGTTCGTCAAGCACATCAGGCAGCCGAGAAACTTGGAACGTTTGATCTGATTGCCTCAAGTTCTTTACAACGCGCTCGTCGCACTGCCGAAATAATCGCCAAAAATCATGGCGTTGGAGATGTAATCATTGACGACCGCCTAAGAGAGTCGGATATCGGTCCATGGGAAGGATTGACCTACGACCAAATTGAAGCTAGTTGGCCTGGATATCTCGCATCGCGCCAACAGCCTGAAGGCTTTGAGCCAAACAGAAATGTAGTCAGCCGGATGACCGAGGTCTTTAACGAAATCGTCACCAAATGTCGAGGTGGTCAAGCTCTCGTGATCAGTCATAGTGGAGTGATCCGCACAATGCGTCGCGAACTCAAAGTCTCCGACACTCGACTAGAAAATCTCGGTGGATGTTGGTTTGATATTGACAGTAATGGTCGTCTAAGTGCTGGTCGAATAGTCGCAGTGATCGGCGAACTCAACTCAAGCGAATCGCTATAAAGTAAAATTACGTGCTTGGTCGATGGCTTGATAATTCGTTTTCAAATATCGTTCGAAACAACATCACCACACTGACGGCAGTCCGACTGACAACAAACGCCTGCTACCGGTTCACCCCGCCGTTCGTTGCAATCATTGCCAAAGGTTTCAATGTCTCCCTCTCCGAAATTGGTGTAGCACTTACAGTTTCCGAACTGTCGGGTTTGCTTTCGCCGTTTATCGGCCGCTTGGTAGACAATCTTTCTCGCCGACGGGCAATGCTTGCTGGTCTTATCGGCATCGGTTGCGGTGCGTTATTGGCCGGAATATCGCCAAACCTGATCGGATTCACAATCGGTGTGACAATGATCAGCATCACCAAGAACTTTTTCGACCTCGGCATGTCGGGCTGGATCTCTGATCATGTTCCATACGAAATACGCGGACGGATCATCGGCCTTACCGAAATCTCATGGGCGTTTGGACTACTCATCGGTGTTTCGACAATGGGTGTCGTCACAGCATTGTTGTCATGGCGAGCAGGGTTTATCACTGGATTTATTGGAATTTTAATTTCGACCGCTTTTATTTCGTCGCGAATAAAAACCGAGCCACATGAGATTTCTTCGCGAGCCGCCGATGACGGTTCACGTCTAAATGGTCGCGCTTGGCTGGTTGTCGCGACGATGTTCGCGATAATGTCCGCGAGCCAATGTGTTTTTATTACTTTTGGTGCGTGGCTAGGAGATGAATTTGGATTTGGCGCACTTGGTATTGCTGCAGTCGGCTTTAGTTTTGGTCTCGTTGAGCTCTACGCATCGCTGACAAGTGCCAGAAAAACAGATTCGTGGGGAAAAGAAATAAGTGTTGCTCTTGGAACGCTCATCATGGTGCCCGGTGGTTTGGCGCTCGCCGTTGTCTCACACAACCTGATCACCGGATTAATCGCGCTGATGATTTTCATCTTGGGTTTTGAGTTTGCCGTTGTCAGCATGTTGCCACTTGCGACACATCTAGTTCCGAATCGACCTGGCAGTGGACTTGGACTGGTGATTGGCGCAGGAACTCTGGGTCGCGCTGTGATGAGCTTGGTCGCTACTCGCGCATACGAATCAAGCAACGGTATTGCCTTACCAGCAATTATTGGCGCAACTTCGGCCCTAGTTGCGACAATTTTGATGTATACCTACCACCACCGCGGAGGGCTAGTTCACTAGCTAGTTCACTAACTAGCCCCATTAATTATCTAGTTCACTAACTAGCCCGTGTAACTATTTGTTATCGGTAATCGGCGATCTTTGCCAAATGCCTTGGTGCTGACTCGAACACCTGGAGGACCTTGACGACGCTTATATTCATTGACGTCAACTAGTCGCGAAATTCGTTTGACAAGATCTGCGTCATAACCAAGCGCAATTATTTCCTGTGCTGTGCGGTCGTGCTCAATATATAACTCAAGAATCAGATCCAAAACGTTATACGGCGGCAGGCTTTGGTCGTCGCGTTGATCTGGTCGCAATTCCGCAGAAGGCGCTTTGTCGATCGTTGAGCGTGGAATAATCTCTCGCTGTGCTTGCTGATTGATGAACTCACAAACTTCGTAGACCTTTAATTTGAACAGATCTTTGATCACGGCATAGCCGCCAACAGAATCGCCATACAACGTAAAATATCCAACAGCCATCTCACTCTTGTTGCCAGTGGTTAAAACCATCCAGCCAAATTTATTCGACAACGCCATAAGTGTTGTTCCGCGCACACGACTCTGTAAATTCTCTTCTGTTAGATCGGCTGGTCGATTAGCAAAACTTTGCTTCAACATTTCCAGATAAGCAGCAAAGGCCGGTTCGATTGAAATTGTTTGCATATCAATTCCCAGATTTGTTGCTAATAATTCAGCATCCGTGCGGGACCCATGTGACGAATAACGCGACGGCATCGACACACCGTGCACATGTGATGCGCCGAGTGCTTGCACTGCAATAGTTGCAACGAGTGCCGAGTCCACACCACCAGACAATCCGATCACAACATCGGTAAATCCATTCTTGACAACATAGTCACGAGTGCCGAGCACAAGTGCCGCGTGTACTTGAGCAATTTCGCTTAGAGATTCGGCAACTGTTCTAGTCGGTAGATCCGATGCCCGCATCGGTGTTTGTAATGGCGCTTGCGTAGATCTCGCTGTCGGCAGAGCCAAATCGCAAACAAGCAGTTCTTCTTCAAATTGTTTAGCGCTCGCAACCAATGTTCCGTCAGCAGCCAAGATCATTGATCCGCCGTCAAAAACAAGTTCGTCCTGTCCACCGACTTGATTTACGTAGGCAACGACACATTCGCTGTCACGCGCACGAGTACTCAACAATTCGTGACGCACACTGAGTTTGCCACGATGAAATGGCGACCCATTAATATTTATGTTGAGAACCGCACCCAATAACGCCTGTGTGGATACAGGTCCTTGTGCTTCCCAGATATCTTCGCAGATCGTAACGCCAATGCAAATATTATTGATCATAAATAATGGATTATCAACGCCAGCTGCAAAATATCTTTGCTCGTCGAATACGTTGGAGTTAGGCAATAAATGTTTGCGATACACGCCAAGCACAACGCCATCTCGACAAATTGCTGCGGCGTTATAGATTTCCCCCGTGGCATCGTTGCGATCAACAAATCCGATGACAGCCACAGTGCCCCGAATTTCTTTGACAACTCGGGCAAGAGCAGCCAAGTTGTCGGTGACAAAACCTTCCTTCAGGACAAGGTCTTCTGGTGGATAACCAGTAATTGATAACTCGGGAAATGCCACGAGATCGCATCCGGCAAGCACACTTTGCTCGTAAAAACCTAGAATTTTGGTCACATTGCCGTGCAACGCCCCCACTACTGGGTTGATTTGGGCGAGCCCAACACGGAGTTTGGTGACTGCGGCCACGGGTTCAGGCTACCCAGACAAAACTTCACACTCCGTTTACACAATGACAACGATTAGGTAACTGTCATCGGCGAAACTAAACACGTTCCGAATGCGTCGCTGTGGCGCGTTCCTTATGAGAGGAAACCTCATGGCGTATCAAGCTGAGTACATTTGGATTGACGGTGTCGAGCCAACACCGACATTGCGATCAAAGACGAAAATCATCGAGAACGACTCCAAGGCATTACCACTTTGGGGATTCGACGGATCATCAACAAATCAGGCAACTGGCGAAGCATCAGACTGCATTCTCAACCCAGTTTTCAGTTGCAAAGATCCGATTCGCGGTGGGAAAAATGTTCTCGTGATGTGCGAAGTTTTAATTGCTTCTACGGGCAAACCACATCCAACCAACATGCGCGCTGCTTGTGCACTTGCAACAAAAAAATATTCTGCTCAAAAAATGATCTATGGAATGGAGCAGGAATACACGATGATGCGTCTCAATGGACGACCATTTGGATTTCCAGAACTTTCTGGCGAGCCTTCTCCACAGGGTCCCTATTATTGTGGCGTCGGGTCTGGTCGCGTAATGGGTCGCGAGATTGTCGAGATTCATACTGAGGCGTGCTTAGATGCAGGCTTGCACATTTCCGGTACTAACGCCGAAGTGATGCCTGGTCAGTGGGAGTTTCAGATTGGTCCAGTCGATGCCTTACGAGTTAGCGACGAACTTCATGTTGCGCGCTGGTTGTTGCATCGCATTGCCGAGGATTACGACATAGTTATTTCACTTGATGCAAAACCACAAAAAGGAGACTGGAATGGTGCGGGCTGCCATACAAACTTTTCAACCAAGGCGATGCGCTCTAACTACAAAGCAATCGAAGAAGCATGCAAGGCGCTCGGCGCTCGAATAAACGAACATGTCAGCAATTACGGCCACGACATTGAAAGCCGTCTAACTGGTAAACATGAAACAGCGCCTTACAACAAGTTCACCTTTGGTGTTTCTAATCGTGGGGCATCGGTACGAATTCCTTGGCAAGTAGCGCGCGACAAAAAAGGTTACGCCGAGGATCGTCGTCCAAACGCGAACATGGATCCATACGTGGTGACGCGTTTGATTCTCGAAACGGTTTGTGGAAAGCCAAAAACCGCCAACAGCAAGCAAAAAAAGAGCGCTAAAAAGAAAATAAAAAATAAGCCGACAAAAACTAACAAATAAGTCGCCATTGTTGCCCGAGTAAAACCCGTGGAAGAGCGTGGCAGACTAGAAGGATGCTGGAAGAGTGCTGAGATGATCGAACAGCAACGCGACTATGTACTTCGAACCGTAGAAGAGCGTGGCATCCGACTCGTCCGTTTGTGGTTTACCGATGTGCTCGGAAACTTGAAGAGTTTTGCGATCAGTCCAGCCGAAATGGAAAATGCGCTCAACGACGGCATGAGTTTCGATGGCTCGGCGATCGATGGCTTTAGTCGTG
>JABMNW010000013.1 GCA_013204455.1 Acidimicrobiaceae bacterium | reverse complement strand
TCTCCATTTTGTCAGTCAGTCGAATTGGGCCAACTTTTGTATCGCATAAAAAAGCCGTTCCGACGCCGCGAGTTTGATCTGATGTGAACCGAATCGCCACAGCATCATGCATCCAATCAATATGGCGCTCAACGGGCTCAACGATTTGCCAGACTCGCTCTGGGCTTGCGTCAATTTCAATCATCACTTTTATATTGCTCACAGCACAGTGAGTGTAGTTAGCCTGTAAGACTGTGGATGCGAAGATCAACCAATTGATTGACAAAAATAATTTGTCGGATTTTGTCTATTTAGATCACGCTGCCAGCACCCCAATGCGGGCCCAGGCTATAGAGGCGATGGCGCCGTTTATGGACAATGTCTACGCCAACCCGTCAGGTTCGCATCGGTTCGCACGAATCGCCCGAAAGGCGATTGACGAAGCCCGCGATGATGTTGCCGAGGCTTTGGGTTGTAAACCAGGGGAAGTCGTGTTTACTAGTGGCGGGACAGAAGGCGACAACGCAACAATATTTGGCGCGATACGACGCAAGGGCGGGATTGCCGTGTGCTCAGTTGCCGAACACCACGCGGTTCTGCATTGTGTAGAAATTTTAAATGGTCGCACCGTACAAGTTGATGCAACCGGGGTAATCGATGTGAAGGCGCTCGAGAGCTTGTTGCAGGATCCGCAAATTTCTGGACAAGTGAATGTCGTTTCGGTGATGGCAGTGAACAACGAAGTTGGCAGTATTTCGCCGTTGCGACGCGTTGCCAAAGTTGTGCGCGCCAACGCACCCACGGCCGTGTTGCACACCGATGCTGTGCAAGCCACTTGTTGGCAAGATCTTCGTGAGATCTCACCACTTGTAGATGTGCTGACTGTTTCGGCGCACAAGTTCGGTGGTCCAAAAGGAATGGGAATCACGATGCAACGCATCGGTTTGGATATTCAACCGCTATTAGTCGGTGGTGGACAAGAGCGCGACCGTCGTAGTGGTACACACAATGTTGGTGGGATTGTCGCGACTGCGGCAGCGCTTCGAGCCACAGACCAGTCACGTCTCACCGAGGTCGTGCGAGTTACCAAATTGCGTGACGCATTAGTAGATTCGGTACTTAGTGAACTCGACGATGTAATCGAAACAGTTCCGCGCGAAAACCGTGTTCCAGGGATTGCCCATTTGTGTATTGCAGGTTGCGAAAGTGAAGCAGTCTTATTCTTGTTGGACGAGGCGATGATTTGCGCTTCTGCGGCAAGTGCATGCGCCAGCGGCGCGATGGAACCATCTCATGTGTTGAGCGCAATGGGTGTTGATCCCAAATATTCGCTAGGTTCTTTGCGCATGAGTCTTGGCCACACAACAACTTCGCGAGACATAGATCGAGCGACGACCGCGCTCGTTTCTGCGATACGTCAACTACGTCGAACAAAGGTCGCGGTGCGATGAAAGTTCTAGTCGCAATGTCTGGTGGTGTGGATTCTTCGGTTGCTGCTGCCGAACTAGTTAATCAAGGTCACCATGTGGTCGGAGTGACTCTGCGTCTTTGGGGAGGCGAAAGCGATACGGGTTGTTGCTCGGTTTCCGATGTGGATGATGCTCGTCGTGTAGCACAGCAACTCAACATCGATCACCTTGTATTTAATTTCTCGGATGACTTTAACAAACATGTTGTCGCACCATATGTGCAGGCTCATGTGGACGGCATAACTCCAAACCCATGCATCGAATGCAATCGACATATAAAGTTTGACCGCCTAAGTGAGCGCGCGCGGATACTTGGATTCGACGCCGTTGCGACTGGGCACCATGCGCAAATTACTCGTGCGACACAAGGTACATATCGTTTGACGCGTGGTCATGACGAACTAAAAGATCAAAGTTATGTCGTCTACATGCTGGATCAAGCGGAACTTGCATACACAATGTTTCCAGTTGGTCATCTGACAAAAGCGCAGGTTCGTGATCGCGCGGTTGCTCTTGGTTTACGAACGGCAACAAAGCCAGACAGTCAAGATGTTTGTTTTATTTCGCGTACTGGCGGCCGAGAAGTATTTCTTGGTAACCGCATCGAGTTTCGACGCGCCGATGTCGTCACGACTGATGGTGCACAAGCGGGCTCGGTGGATGCACTTGAACTTGTCACGATTGGTCAACGCAAAGGTTTGGGTCTGCCTGGAGGTGGGCCCAAGCAGTATGTTGTCGATGTTGACACCCCAAATGCTCGTGTCGTGATCGGTAATGAGGATCAATTGCTACGCACTGGTCTTGCGGTTCGCAATGTGACATGGGCAAATCAAGCGCCTAGTTGTGGTGAGAAGGTTCTGGTTCAATGCAGTGCACATGGGGCAGCACTTCCTGCCACCGTCAGATGTCTCGACCCACTCGTCTTAAGATTTGACGCCGCACAACGTCGAATTGCACCTGGGCAAAGCGTTGTTTGTTACGACATCACGAATTCGTTTGTGCTTGGCGGCGGCATTGCCGATGCCGCGGAGCCGTTAACTATTTAATAAGCCCGCTGCTATTTGATTAAATCGCTAATTAGTGCGAATATTTTTCTCGCGCGCGGCGCGGAGTACTGCTCCCGGACGCGATGGAGAAACAAGTATTGCTTGCGCGTGAATCTGGCTTAGTGCTTTTAGATGTCGCGCACCAATTGCGCTTAATCTAACATCCACCGATTCTCTGAATGAAAGTTCAAGTGGAACTCCCCACGTCAGTGCCGTTAGATCTGCTGCTTGTGTCTCGCTATTTGCAAGTTGGATCTGAGTTAAATTTTGTTTTCTAATCATTAAGTTCATCGACAACACAGTGTTGTCATGCACGACCAGACCTGCTGGCACAAATACGAGCCAGCGGCGCGACAGTTGATGAATCCGTGGTACAAGCAGAATGCAACTCGCGATTGCGGCGGTTGCAGATACTGAACCTAGCCACCAATTTCGTGCGGCCAGAAGTAACGGCGCCGCAACTATTGAACCGTCAACAACAAGTGCTGTCAGCAGGACCGGTGCAACAAGTACTACTGGTGGCCGCAATGCGAATCGTCGCTCATCTCCGTAGGCGCTGGCTTGCACATAAAGTCCACCAATCTCAGCGCTGAAACTTAAAAGCAAAATTGCGACACCGATTGCTACTCCGATAATTTGCACGGCATCTAATTCCTGAGAAATTGCCACGACGGCAACTGCGCAAAAAATGATCGGTGTGCCCAGTCGCAAACCCGTCAGAGAGATTGGATGACTAACGAAACTTGCGACCACGGTCACTCCCCAAAGCGTCCAGGCCAGCGCGGTACCGACTACCTGGACATCACGCGATCTGTCATCGAGTACCAACCCGACACCCGCGCCAATGAAAGGCAAGATGCCGATCAAAAAGCGCAACATCCAGATCAACACTGTGTCGAGTCGTAGTTCGCGCTTCAATTTCACCAGCACATCATAAGTCGCAAAACCAAGATCACGACCAGGATCACGACGCAAGACCAAGAACTAGACCACGACCTAGATCACGACTAGACCTGCGACAGGAAATTGGTAAAGTTTCAGTGATGTCTGCGCCAAAAGATATTCGTCAAACTGCACTCGATTTGAAGACGCAAATCATAAAACACAATGAGCTTTATCACGGTCAAGACAGCCCAGAGATATCTGATGCAGCGTTTGACGAACTCGTTGGCAAACTCGTCAAGTTGGAGACGAAGTATCCGGAGCTAATTGACGAGTCATCGCCAACGCAAAAAGTTGGTACAGGTTTTACAACTTTTGCGCCCGTCACACATCGTGTAGCAATGACCAGTCTCGATAATGCAATGGACGAAAACGAATTACGCGCGTGGGGAGAACGCGCTACGAGAGGTCTCGCTGGCACGGCGATGCATTATGTTTGCGAACTAAAAATCGACGGGCTGGCGATGAGCATTCGCTACGAGAATGGTCAACTTGTGCAAGCAGCAACTCGTGGTGATGGTGCAGTTGGCGAGGATGTGACTGCCAATGTGAAGACAATTGGGGTTATTCCAAAAAAACTTTTGTCCAAGATTGGTAAGAAAATTCCGAGCGTACTCGAAGTTCGAGGTGAGGTGTTTATAACGATTTCGGGGTTCGAGCGACTTCGTGCCGCCAAGCAATCCGAAAATGAAAGACGAATCGCTAACGGTAAGAAACCCGACGCAGTGCCTGCCAATCCACGCAACGCTGGAGCGGGAAGTTTGCGTCAAAAAAATCCCGAAGTTACCGCGACTCGAGACCTTTCGTTCTGGGCTTACCAACTCGGCGAGGTTGTCGGTGCGCCAAGTTTTTCTTCGCATACGCAAACGCTTGAGTTTCTTGCTGATCTTGGATTTCCCGTAAATCCAGAGGTAAAGAAACTCGACACATTGCAAGAGGTCGTCGAATTCTGTGCGAATTGGGAGCAACATCGTCACAGTTTGAATTATGAGATTGATGGCGTTGTTGTAAAAATCGACAATCTTGCACAACGCGAACAACTAGGGTTCACATCGCGTGCGCCAAGATGGGCGATCGCAGTTAAATTCGCGCCCGAGGAGCGAGAAACTATTCTGCTTAAGATTTCTGTATCAATTGGCCGTACTGGTCGGGCGACTCCGTTTGCCGAATTAGAACCGGTCGTGCTCTCTGGCAGCACCGTAAGCATGGCGACACTACATAACCGAGATCAGGTGCAACTCAAAGATGTGCGGCCCGGTGACACGGTAATCGTGCGTAAAGCCGGCGATGTAATTCCAGAAGTCGTTGGTCCGGTGTTGTCGTTGCGACCAAAAAATTCGAAACCCTGGAAGTTTCCAAAGTTGTGCCCGTGTGTTCTCAAATCAACACTTGTGCAAATAGAGGGTGAGTCAGACACTCGATGTGTTGAACCAGAGTGTCCATTTCAGCGCGATCAGCGGATTATTCACTTTGCCTCGCGAGGCGCAATGGATATCGAGGGCTTGGGCGAGAAAACAGTCTTTGCATTGTCCGATAAAAAGCTTGTCAACGATATCGGCGATCTCTATTCGTTATCTATCGAACAGTTAATGCAACTCGACGGATTTGCAGAACTGAGCGCAAGCAATTTGCTGGCGGCTATCCAAGGCTCCAAAAGTCGACCTCTTGCCAAGTTGCTGGTTGGTCTTGGAATTAAGAATCTTGGCCCTGCGGCATCAGAATCACTGGCACGACGCTATGGAAATCTGGATGCGATTATCGCTGCGACTCCAGATCAGTTAAGCGAGATTGATGGAGTTGGTGGAGTGATCGCAACATCGATTGCAAAATGGTTTTCGGACAGAGCGCATCGGACGATAATTGAAAAATTCCGTCGTGTTGGTGTCGAATTCGGCAATGTCATCATCAGTACCGAAAATCAAAGTCTTGTTGGTAAGGCCGTTGTTATCACTGGCACGGTCGAAGGATTCAGTCGCGACGAAGCGCAAGACGCGATTACAAGCCGTGGCGGTAAAAGTCCAGGAAGTGTGAGCGCGAAGACGTTCGCACTTGTTGTTGGGTCTGAGCCCGGTGCAAGCAAACTCACAAAGGCTGAGCAACTCGGCATCCCAGTGCTTGACGCGAAAGGTTTTCGCTATCTGTTGAAGACGGGCCAACTACCGAATTAGTTAACTTCTATCAGACGCATGACTCAATCCGTATCGAACTTCCAGATGTAGACGCTCGACCGCTCGCGACCTTCGGTTGATTTCCAGTAAAGAACTTTTCCTACGTGTTCACCTTGGGTGAATGATTCGAATACGGCGCCTGGTTGCGGCTGAAAACTAATAATAAAGTTACCTGGATCAAACACGGCCGTTGCCGGCAATTCGACTTGAGCACCAGGGGCAGGTTGCTGGCCAGACGAAGTAAGTTCGTCTAGTCGCGTGGTCGGTATCTCGATGCCGTCGATAAATAGAACGGCGTCGTAACCTTCGAAGAAATCCACGATGATCTGTGATTGACGAAGTACTCGATCGCCATTTGCCGGCGATATACGCTCGATCGCATCAGGTAATCCCGACTCGTCCCGGCCTGTGCGTGCTGCTTGAAAACCAAAAGTAATTAGTACCAATCCAATGGCGATGCCAACGCTCGTGACTAGTTGCGACGCGTCAATTTTTCGACGGCGAGGTCGTTTTGGCGATTGTGCGTTAGTGGGGGTAGGTGTCACACCTCTATTCTCGCCTAAACACGATCGGAAAACATTGCTAAGTGAAGATCGCTAGTAGTTTTGATGGGGCAATGATTGACTCAGAATCCCTCGCCGGTAAGGTTCTTGTCGGTCGGTATCGAATCGGAACACTGCGTAGCGAGAACACTGCTTCGGTACTGGTATTTGACGCCGAAGACCTACGCCATGCGCGCAGAGTGGCGGTGCGCCTGATGACAACTAGATCGCTGATTGACCTTGACGCGGGAATTGCCGACGAAGTCACGGCCCTGGATGCCTACAAGTCGGCGATGCAACAGTTATTTGCGCTGGCCCATCCGGCGCTCGTATGTATCGACGATTGGGGCGACGCAGTCATTGACGGTGAGCGTTATGCATTTAATGTCACCCAATATTTTGCCCAGGGAACATTGCGTGAATATCTGGATCGTGGACGACGCCTATCACCTTCGCAGGCACTTGTTGTTGGACTTGATGTCTGTCGTGCTTTGCATCACGCTCACCGAAATGGATTTGTGCATGGCGATGTGCGTCCAGCAAATCTGATTTTTGGCGATGACGCCAGAGTGCGGCTCACTGGTCTTGGCACGAAACGAGGCGCAACGGCAGAACAGATGAGTATCGAACAAGCGCGTTATGCAGCGCCAGAAATTGGCCAAGGTGCGACACCAAATGCGCAGTCGGACATCTACTCACTTGCGTTCACATTGTTGGAGACAATTACTGGTGAGATTCCGTTCGCCGGTGAATCGGTCGCAATTACGTTGGCAAATCGTATTGACAAGTTGTTACCCGTTTCTGCCGACATGGGACCGATTGCAGCGCCAATCGAACGCGCGGGTCGTCCACAGGCAGATGAGCGTGGAACTGCACTTGAATTTGGTCAGGCGCTAGCACAAATTGCCGACAAGATGCCACGACCTCAACCTATTGACACCGTTATGTCGAAACGTTTCGAGGATGTGATCACGCGCCCGCATCCAGTTGTTAGTGCGAGCAAAATAGAGAGTATTAAAACTGTCGATGGACCGACACGGGTTAGTGATGTTGCAGTACCTGAGAAGATAATTGAGTCGCCTCGAGTCCGCCGCCGGTTAACGCGTCTGTGGAGTCTTGCCGCCGTAGCAGCCATCGTAATTGTCGCGGTAATTGTGTTTCAATCAATGACCAAAGCCTCGTATCAGATTCCCGCGTTGAGTGGTTTAGATGAGGCGCAGGCACGCAATGCGGTGGCGACATTTGATTGGAAATTGATAATTCGAGCCGAGAGAACAAACGACTTCGAGTTTGGTTTTGTCATTCGCACCGAGCCGCCTGCGGGAGTTGACCTGAGACAAGGTGATGCACTGGTGTTGTTCGTCTCGGAGGGGCCTCCTCTCGGTGTGCTTGTGGATCTCACTGGTCAATCAAGAGCTGCGGCAGTCAAACAAATCGTTGATCAAGGTCTTACATTTGCCTCGCAAGAAGATTTCAGCGAAACGACTCCGGTTGGCAACATCATCTCGTGGTCTGTTGCCAAACAACCTTCGCTGGTCGCGGGCGATGAAGTACTACAAGGCACGGTGATCAACATTGTTGTATCAAACGGGCCTGCTCTGCGCCAAGTGCCTTTGATTGTTGGGATGAACCTGATTGACGCAACGGCTGCTGCCACCGAACTTGGGCTCGTATTAAGTGTCAGCCCAGATAGTTATAGCCTCGAGGTTGCCGCGGGCCTGATCGGCGCGCAGGCTCCACCGCCCGAGCAAACACTTCCGCGTGGTGGGTCAATCGTCTATTCAATTTCGCTCGGGCAAGATTTAGTGGAGTTGCCAAATATTGTTGGGATCAACTTTTACGACGCCGAGAAACGACTCTTGGCTTCCGAATTCGTTGTCGGCAAGGTAACTGGTCGTAAGTCGTTTCGGATGAAGAGTGCTTCGATAAATGGTGTTGCGGTTAACAACGGCGACAAGGTGCCGCGTGGCTCGGCAATTGACATGATCTTTCCGTGAAATCGGATGATGCGCTAGATGATTCGCTAGATGATTCACTAAACGATGCAGTTCTTGATGCTGGTGGCGTAGACGAAGTTTCTGTTATTCCATGGTCGATTTTACTGCGTCGAAAAATTGTTCAGCGAGTTGGTGTTTCGCGTCGTCGCGCCACACTTGGTGTATTGCTCGGCTGTCTGTTCACAGTCAGTTTTATGATCACTCTTCTTGTTGTCTCACTTAAAACGGTTGCCGATGATCTCGGCAGTTCAACGAGCATTATTAGTTGGGCGATCACAGCGCCAATGCTGGCGTTTGGTGTGGTTGGCCCAGCGTTTGGCAAACTCGGTGATTTAAAGGGGCACAAGCGAGTTTTCGTTGGCGGTTTATTTGTTGCCGGGGTGTTTGCTCTTTGCACCGCGTTCGCATGGAATGCAACATCGATGATTGTCTTTCGCACCTTGTCGGCGGCCGGTGGTTCGGCACTCGGGCCAGCGGCGATGTCGTATATCAACCGGATGTTTGATCCTTCGGAGAGGGTGCGACCTCTTGGATATTGGAGTTTCGTCACCGCTGGTGCGCCCGTGATTGGTGTTGTTGCTGGCGTTCCATTAGTCGCCGTGTTCGGTTGGCGAACAATATTTTTGATTCAGGCGCCGCTATGTCTGGTTGGGTGTCTTGTTGCGATGTGGTTACTTGGGGATACGGAACGTCGAAAAACTGTGAAGTTTGATATCAAGGGTGCGCTTCTGCTTGGTTTTGGGTCTGTATTGATTTTGCTGGCGATTAACCGCGGTTCATCATGGGGTTTTAGTTCTTCGCGCACGCTGTTAGTTGCCGCGCTCGGTGTTGTATCTTTATATTTTTTTGTCCAAGTCGAGCGGCAGGCGAGTGACCCGATGTTGCCATTGAAGTGGTTTCGCACACGCAATGTTGCGTTTCCGGTTGCGAGTCAGGCACTGACAAATTTTGCATATATGGGTGGTTTTCTTTTGGTACCTCAACTGCTGGAAACCGGTCTCGGGTTTTCGACCGCACATATTGGCTGGCTGATTATCGCACGTCCGTTGGTGTTTTCGCTCGTCGCTCCACTTTCGGGGAGTATCGCGATACGTATCGGCGAACGCAACAGTGGTGTGATCGGAGCAACTGCTGTGCTGGCTTCAATGCTCACACTCTCCCAAGTTGGTGTTGGGACTTCTAATTTTATGATCGTAATTGGGTTGGCGCTCTCTGGAGCTGGGCTCGGGATTGCCTCGCCATCACTAACCGCACTCTTGGCAAATTCCGTAGACAATAAAGATCTTGGCGTCGCCAGCGCGATGCAACAACTTCTCAATCAGATGGGCGCTGTGCTCGGAACCGCGGTGATGATCGGTGTTCACGAAGCGACAATCAACTCTGGAGTTGTAAAGAGTTTTTCGTATGCATTGCTTGTTGGCGCTGTGAGCAGTGCTGTCGGTATTCTTGCGGCAAGCGCCGTGCGCTCTACTCCACGGCGTTGATCGCATCGCGTGTGGCGAGCGCGACGCGGCGCGCTGCGGCGGCAAATGATGGCGAGTGATCGGCGTACAACACTGCCCGCGAAGAATTAATTATCAACCCGCGCCGATTGGCATCGCGACCAGCCGATACAACAGCACGGATGTCCCCGCCTTGGGCACCAATTCCCGGCACGAGAATCGGCATGTCGCCAACGATGGCTCGCACGCGTGCAAGTTCTTCGGGGTACGTCGCGCCAACAACCAGCGCACAGTCTCCCTGTTTTCGCCACGTCGTTGCCGCCGTGCGCGCGACGCGCAGATATAACGGCTCGCCGTCAACTTCAAGCGATTGAAATTCGCCAGCACCCGCGTTAGATGTTCTGCACAGCACGATCGTGCCCCGGCCTGGTGTTTTAAGAAACGGCGCAAGACTGTCGGTTCCCAAATATGGATTAACGGTTACGGCGTCAGCGCCGTAACGCTCGAAAGCCTCACGTGCGTAGAGTGCGGCCGTGTCCCCAATGTCGCCGCGCTTGGCATCCAGAATTAAAACCACATTCGGAAAGTTATTCAGAATATATTCGCAGACTTTCTCGAGTTGTGATTCGGCGCCGCAGGCAGCAAAGTAGGCAATCTGGGGCTTAAATGCACAAACTAAATCCCCAGTCGTGTCGATGATTTGTTTGCAGAACGATTCGATATCACGCACACCACCGCGCAATGAGTCCGGGAATCGCGACGGGTCTGGATCAAGTCCAACGCACAGCATCGACTCACTGAGAGTCCACGCAGTTTCTAATCGCTGATAAAACCCCACGCTCGGATTACTGCTCAATTGTGATCGCACCCGTTGGGCAGAGTTCTTCGGCTTCAATCACGGTGTCGTGCAATTCTGGCGGCGGCGATTCATTCAATATATATAGGTATCCATCACTGCGCAGTTCAAACACTTCAGGGCACACCTGGGTACAGGCGCCAGTCGAGGCACAGACATCAAAATTTACGCTCACCTTCATTACGCTGAGACTAGTTCGCAACGAAGCCATGTCCCAGTCAGGAGTTAGTGATGCTCGGTCGTCTCGGGATGTGGTGTCACGAACGCCGTCGTCTGGTAATCGTTGCGTGGATCACAGTTTTACTCCTCGTGGGGGGACTGTCGTTTGGCATGGGCGATAAGTTTTCGACCGAATTCACCCTGCCGAACGTGGAGAGCGCGGAGGGCTTCGACTTGCTCGAAGCGAATTTTGGCGATGGAAGCGGGGGACACACCGGTTCGATTGTCTTTCGTGTCGCGTCTGGCGTAGACACGCCAGCGGTCGCCACGGCGATGAGTAAGTTCTTCGCCACGCTCGACGCACGGACGGATATGGCCGTGACTAGCCCCTACGACGAGCAGGGTGCACGTCAAGTTTCGGCCGACCGAACAACCGCCTTTGCAACCGTCAACCTTGCGTCCGACCAAACATCCCAAGAGCAATTCCAAGTCATTTACAACGAGACAAAGTCAATTGCACCGATGATTGATGGTCTGCAAATCGAGTACGGCGGTCAAATATTCGCCGCGTTCGAGGCCCCTTCATCCGAGGTACTCGGATTGGCATTTGCGATTGTAATTTTGATCATTGCCTTCGGATCGGTATTGGCGATGGGGCTGCCAATCGGCACGGCATTCGGCGGAATTTTTGCTGGAGTCGCACTGATGACGATGCTCTCGCACGTAATATCAATGCCCGACTTTACAGCAACGATTGGCGTGATGATCGGCCTCGGCGTTGGCATCGACTACGCACTATTTATCGTGACTCGTTATCGCGAATGTCTAAGACGCGGATTGACCTCGGCGCAGGCCGCGCAAGAAGCGATCGACACGGCGGGCCGCGCAGTGATCTTCGCTGGCACCACGGTGGTTATTTCGTTGCTCGGTATGTTGCTGATGCAAATTACTTTCATGACTGGATTGGGCATCGGCGCTTCAATCACAGTGTCCATGACAATGCTCGCATCGATAACCCTATTGCCGGCACTGCTCGGGGTCGTTAGCTCGCGGATCAATATCACTCGGCGGCGGGGTGTTGTCGCCACTGGTCTCGTCGCACTTGCGCTCATTGGTGTCGGACTAAAAATTAATGCACTGCTCGTTGCACTGCCAATGGCTGTGATCGTGCTAATCGTCGGATCTTTCGCCCCGGTGCTCAAAAAACCGTTGCCGATGCGTGCGATTAAACCGCTCGCCGAGACCATTGCCTATCGTTGGAGTCGTTGGATTCAACGCCACCCCTGGGCATCACTTGTCGTGGGTGTGGCGGTTATGGCCACGCTTTCAATGCCGGTGCTCGGGTTGCGACTTGGGTTCGCCGATGACGGCAACTACCCGAGAGATACGACCACACGCAAGGCCTATGACCTTCTCGTCGATGGGTTCGGGGCAGGCTTCAACGGTCCGCTAACACTAGTCACGACACTTTCACAGCCGCAAGATCTGGTCGTTGCTCAGCAAGTCAGTCAGGCACTTGCCATGACGCCTGGTGTAGCCCAGGCTAGTCCCGCGATTTTCAACGATCCACAAAACCCAACGGCTGCGCTTTGGACGGTGTATCCCAAAGATGCCCCGCAGTCGGTACAAGCCGCTGATCTCGTAAAGCAACTGCGCCTAGAAGTGCTTCCGCGAATAACACAAGGAAGTGGGTTGGATGTCAAGGTAACGAACCTTGTGGCCGTCAGTGTGGATTTTTCAAGTTTTCTCGCCGGACGCTTGCCGCTGTTCTTTCTAGTTGTACTTGGAATGTCCTTTCTTTTGTTAATGGCAGTCTTTCGTTCGTTGCTCGTGCCACTTAAGGCAGTGGTGATGAACCTTCTCTCGATTGGTGCGGCTTATGGTTTGGTGGTAGTCGTCTTTCAATGGGGATGGGGTAGCACCTTGATCGGCCTTGGGGGAGGCGCGCCGATTGATCCGTGGTTACCCGTGATGATGTTCGCAATTGTCTTCGGTTTGTCGATGGACTACGAGGTCTTTTTGCTGTCGCGAGTCAAGGAGGAATACAATCGCACTGGTAACAACGAACTCGCCGTTGCCGATGGGCTGGCCAAGACCGCACGCGTGATCACCGCCGCGGCTTTAATCATGGCGTTCGTCTTTGGAAGTTTTGTGTTGGATGCAAACCGCGGTGTGAAGATGTTCGGTTTTGGTTTGGCCGTTGCGGTGTTGCTCGATGCAACGCTCGTGCGGATGTTGCTCGTGCCAGCGACGATGCAGTTACTCGGTGACCGCAACTGGTGGATCCCTAAATGGCTGAACCGTTTGTTACCCAAGATTGACGTGGAGGGACACCACATCGTTGAATCAAAGCAGGGTTGAGCCGATCATCGGCGGTGCTTGAATGCCCGCCGATACTCGACACGTTCTATTTTTCACTCCAACCTTTATATTCAAAATTTTCTCCAATTTTCCAAACGCCTTTCTCTCTGAAGGCCGGAATATTCTGGCGACGGGCGGCGTTGGTTAGAGCAGGGGCGGACTTACCATGCACTTTCGTAAATTCAGAAAGTGTGATCACTGTTTCGCCCTTCAGATAAGTAATTCGCTTATGAAGTGACTCACTTAAACCGAGCGAAAGAATCTTTTCCATGGTCTTGGTGTTTTTGTTGTCTTGGTAATCGCCAAAAGATTTGTAGTACTCTTTCTTCTCTCGGTCCCGGATAATAATCATCGGAAAACCGAAACGTGAAAGTTGGAAACTTATGAGTATCCGACCAATCCGGCCGTTGCCGTCGCAGAACGGATGGATAGTTTCAAATTCCAAATGAAACTTGGCGATTTTGTCCAAGAAGTAGGCAGACAACTCACTGGTATATTCCGTGATGATCGATTCGATCATTCGTTCAACATGTTCTGGCGCTGGGGCGATATGTGTGCCGACTCTGACGTATTCGCCGTGTTTTCTGAATCGTCCGGCAATCTTGTCATCGATTCCACCAATAAGCATTTGGTGTAAGAGCAGAATGGTCTCTGCGTTTACCTCGGCCTCTTTAGATTTGTTGTGGATATAGCCGGTAACCCGAGCGAGATTTTTTGCCTCAAAAATCTCACGCACCGAGGCGCCCCGGGAAACCTCCATATCCAAGAGAATTTTTTCAGTTTCCTTAAGGGTGAGCGTGGAATTTTCAATAGCGTTCGAGTTGTAGACGCTTTCCGGAACTTCGGCCTCGTCGATCAAGACCAAAAGCGACTCTTTGCCCTTGCGCAGAGTGTCGTATTCAGCTTTCAAGGCCTTTATCCGATCCCTGATTGGTTTAGTTATCGTCATAGGTGCAGTTAATATTATCGGAATAGTGCGAGCAATTCATCTATATAACTCAATAACTAGTGAATGATGACCATATATTGCCTAATGTTTACTAGATTATGTCTTGCAGTGCGGGGTTGTCCCGGTCAACAACTCATCTTGAATCGGCCTGCCCCAGATTCGGTTGCCACGATACAGACTATGAGGATGACGTGGTGACCGTAGATGCAAAGGGGTAGTACACGGTGAGCCGGTGGAGCCGGAGATCGGTTCGTCGAGCCTCGCCAGATCACGAGGGTCTTCAAGGCCGAAGTACGCCTCGTCGTCGCCATGCAATTCGACGTCTGGTACGTGGATTTACATGGAGACCCTATGGTGCAACGCGCGCAGGCCACCAGCACTCGGCGTTACCGGTCGCGGAGGATCAAGCAGTTATTAAATTTTGAACTCACTGCGTAACTGCGCGAGTTGTGATGCGACGAGCGCCGGGATCTCGGCGGGGAGACCGACTGTCTCTGCCGCCGCCACCGCGACTGCATCCACGACACGTTCAAGAATCTCGGTGATCACCTCGGAGGCGCGTCGCTTCGACATTCCCCAACGTCTCGCCTCATTAACGATTCGGTCGGCAGTCACAAGATTTGTCCTGCGAACGTTGTCGATATACATCGCCAACTGCTCATCTCCGTAGAAGAGTGTGGACAACAGGTCGTAAAGCGGCGTGAGCCGCAGTGCCCCCGACGGATGATGTAAGAGTGAGAAGTTTTTGGCGTGGGCATCACCGTTACCGATCAGTACGTTGAGCGTCACGGCACGCAGGAGCGTCTCGACGGAATCCGGTCCGGCCGCCGTTTGAAGGATTCCAGCGATCCGATCCAACGAAGGTCCGCCATCCTCCTCATACTTCTTGTCGGGTGAAACGCCAAACGCTTGGCAAAAGTCTTCTTGGTGGATGCGATCAACCGAACCATCTGAATGAACGACCCGGTCGTAACGTGCGACGACGATAATCTTCCGACCGCCGATCGTCGTCGTCTCGACATTGGCAACCGCGAGACCGAGGTGCTTTGCGACGCGCATGCAGAACACCTCATTTTCGACGGTGTTTGGGAATCGCGGGATCTCGGGTTTGAGGATGTGTGTTGAGGGAGTGCCATTGACTGGACGACCCCACGCGCCGTCAGGCATCCGAGTCAGTAGCAGTTTTTCTTGAACGCCCGCGAGCGAGATCCGCACTCGCCCGCCAGCACCAAGTGGCGCACTTCGGAGATTCGCGACGAGAGCCGCAATCTCATCGTCGTTTAGTCGCTCGGCTGTGAAGGTCGTGGATGGCAGTGGAGGTGGATCGTCGAGATGTTGGATAACCAGTGCACCGGCGCAATCACGTCCAAGCTCACGAATCAGGCCGTACGTGTCGTCACGGTCCACGCCGAATTCCCGCGCCACAGCCTGCCTCGCCTCGCCCTCGGGAAGAAGCCCATCGAGGAAGGGACGAACGACGCCATGTCCGTACCGTTCTCGTTTCAGAGCAAGCGAAAAAGAGAGCAGTGGCGAGCCGAGCGGGTACTTGTCAAGTGCGTCCGTCGTGTACGCCAAACTGAGTCGACCGCGTTTTTGATCAACAACTGCGATCTTCACGCCATTAAGCCAGACTGCAAGTGCGTCCACCACTACCAATCTGCTTTGTCCAGTGTCATCCGGACACCCAATTGTTTGAGCAATCGTAGGATTCGTTTAACTTGCTCGGTTTCATGGCCCCGCTCAAGATCCGATAAGTAGGTGCGATTGAGACCTGTGCGGTCCGCTAGGTCGGCCTGTGAGAGTCCGGCCTCTTGGCGGTAATGCCGAATCGCCACGCCGAGCGATTCCGGGGTGTAGACGCGGAAAGGTTGTTTTTGTGTCTTCATTCCCAACATGGTATCAAGGTCTGGATTTTCAGACAACGTTACAGTGTCTATTTATACGGACATTCTAACGTTGTCCCGATATTCCGACACGATACCCAATCAAACGCGCTGGTGTATCAGCGTCTTCTGACGATCAGGTTGTACGCGGCTTGCGCTAAATCTCGCTGATTCGGGTCGAGATGCTCCCAGGCGGCGTCCCGGTTGTCGTGAATCCGGGCATCAAGCTGTTCGAGCATCTTCAAGTCATCGTCGGTCAACTCGTCAAGCAGATTAAGCGGCCGCGCCGACAGCGTTAGGAGGAACGCCAAGTCTTGGATGTGCCGCGAACTGAGAGCCGTGCGCTTATCGGTGGCTGCCGCACCTTTGGTGACTATCGCGCCGGCTAACGATGGAACCCGCAATCTAACGTTGGCGAAATTATCCGAAAAATACAGATCAATGTGTCGCGCCGTCTGCAGTGCGCGTCGTCCGCCTGGGATGACGAGACTGCGTAGCCCGTCTTTGGTGTCGAGCGCGTTGGTGTCTGCGTCGTCTGGACACAGCACATCGATTTGAGCTCGCCCAAACACGAACGTGCAACGACCCCAGTCCTGATTGCTTGAGCCAAGATCGCTGGCAAGGTCGAAACCTTGCCCGAGGAGTGCCTGAGTGACGTTATCGAGAACTGCCGAATTAGTAACAATGTCGACGAGTACATCGGCGTCTTTGGTTCCTTCGGCGCGAGATGACCGACCGTCGTGCTCACGACCAAGAACTAGAACCATCAAACCCCCGACGAGTACCCACTCTTCGACCGACACTTGTTTTGAAAGGCGATACAAGGCTTCGATGACTGAACTGTGCCGAGGCAAAAGTTCTCTACGGATGTCGATTTCGGGGATGTCGTTCATGCTGGTTGCCGGCGCATCAGGTATTCGCATACGAGGTTTTCTGCTCGGTCGCCACTGTCGGCTAGGGCGAGCCAAGTAACTATCGCGTCCGTGTATCGCTGGCGTGAGGCGAACGGCCACTGGT
>JABMNW010000208.1 GCA_013204455.1 Acidimicrobiaceae bacterium | reverse complement strand
TCCTTTATCTCAGGCAGTTCGCCATCAATTGCGTACGGCGTGTCCATTGTAAAGACTTAGTTTAGACGAGACAGTGCAACCTCGGCACTGTTGGCGGCGGCTTCGGTTTGTAACTTAAACGGTTCAAGTTCTGCCGCTTGTTTTTCGCCAAGTGCACCGCCCAGGTAACGCGCATACACGCCTTCGACAATGCAGGCGAGTTTCCAGTATGCAAACGCGCGATAGAACTCTATATTTGAAATATCTCGACCAGTAATTTTTGCATAGCGTGTAATAAGGTCGCTGCGATTTAAAAAACCTTTCACAGTTGTGTATTGCGACATCCACGGCGACGCTTCGTCGTCTGGGCCCGTCCAATAGACGGTTAACAAACCTAGATCTGCGAGCGGGTCGCCGAGAGTGCAGATTTCCCAATCCAATACAGCACATATCTCACCCTGCGAACCGACGATGCAATTGTCGAGACGGTAGTCGCCATGCACAATTGTTGCTGGTCCTTGTTCGGGAATACGTTTTAAGAGTTCTTCATGGACGCGATCAATGACCGGCAGTTCGCGAGTTTTCTGTGCGTTCCATTGACCGTACCAACGCTTTAATTGCCGAGCAATATAACCCTCGTGGCGACTGAAATCTTGTAAGCCGACTTGTGTCAGATCTACTGCATGAATTTTGGCCAATGTATCGACCAGAGATTCGCTAGCGAGTTTGCGAGATTGTTCGGTTAATACACGCTCGGCAGTTGCAATATCGCGGACGATGTAGCCATCCACGAAATCCATCACATAAAACGGGGCACCATTAACTTCGAGATCATTGCACAACCCGCGTGCACGCGGCACAGGCACTGGAGAATCTTCGAGAGCAGCAATCATCCGGTATTCGCGACCCATGTCGTGAGCACTAGCAAGGCCATGACTTAGCGGCGGTCGGCGTAATACGTAATGGTTATGGCGAGAATCAAAAACCGAAAAAGTTAAATTCGAATGACCCCCAGCAATAAATTCAAACTTAAATGGACCGCTCGCATCGTCGATATTGGCTTCGAGCCACTTCGACACCTTTGGTGCGTCAATTCCAGCGCTAACGGTGTCACTCATCACCAAGCAACCTACTTACTCTTTGGCAACTGATGCCACTTGCAAAAATGGCACTGTTTGCCCCGCGACGCAGTATGCACCGCGACGCAGTATGCCCCGCGACGAAGTATGCATAGTAATCTTTAGATCATGACGATTGATGTAACGGATGCAACCTTTCAAAAAGAAGTGATCGATAAATCAATGGTCCTCCCCGTAATTGTGGACTTGTGGGCAGAGTGGTGCGGACCCTGTAAAACTCTTGGGCCGATTCTCGAAAAACTTACTGCCGCGACCAACGGCAAAGTTGTTCTAGCCAAAGTCGATATTGACAAGTGTCCGCAGATTGCTCAGGCGTTTCAGGCGCAGTCGATTCCTGCGGTGTATGCAATGAAAGACGGAAAAGTACTGGACGGATTTGTTGGCGCGCAATCAGAACATGTTGTTGAGCAGTTCATTAAAAATTTGTTACCAGAGACATCTGTGATTGATGTAAAAGATTTGTTGGCTAAAGGTGACGAAGTTAGTCTGCGAAAAGCACTCGAACAAGAACCGAAAAACGAAGCTGTCGTGGTGGCGTTGGCCGAGTTATTGGTGGCCCGAAATGATTGCATTGCGGCACTCGAGATTCTAAAACAAGTACCAGAAACTGATCGGGTGCGTACTGTTGTTGCCGCGGCACGACTGGCTTTCGTTCCAGTGGATGATTTCGGCAAGCAACTCGACGATTTGCTAGTGCGGGTTAAAACCGACGAAGAGGCCAAGCGGCAGTATCTCGAGATTTTGCAAACAATGGGACCAAATGATCCCCGCACTGGTGATTACCGCAAAAAACTGACCACAAAACTCTTTTGAGTATTTAACTGCCTCTATTGGCAGGCCGCGCCCACATCAGGGCAATGAAATTTACCAAGGTGATTTTTGTGCGCTTGCGCTCGACAGTTTCGTGGTTCGGTTTGTCGCGGCTCGTCGGATCAACAGTAAGTGTATTAGTTGTCGTGATGGCAGGGTGGTGGTTACTACGAGTTCCGCCGCCACCGCCTGAAGCGACACTTACATTTGCCAGCACGACTATTAATCCGAAGATCGACACGAGGTTAGATGCAGTTGCGGATTCGCAGACAACCCAAGTGACGCTATTCATCACGGTGCATGTAGCTGGAGAAGTTAAGAATCCAGGTATTTATAAATTAAAAATTGGCGCGCGAGTCGACGATGGTGTTGTAGCGGCTGGTGGCGCGACCACGAAGGCCGATCTCAATGCAGTAAATCTGGCGACGCCATTATTTGACGGCCAGCAGATTTATATTTCAAAGCATGGGGAGAAGCCGCACGTGGTTGTTCGTCCTGCGCCGATCGTCAATTCGGGCTCAGGGCAAACTACAAGTGATTTGCCGGCGCTAATAGATATCAATACGGCAACAGCGATTGAACTAGAACAACTACCTGGGGTCGGACCATCGACCGCTCAGGCAATTATCGAATATCGAATCGTAAACGGTGTCTTTAGTGTGGTTGAAGATCTGCTCAATGTTCGTGGCATTGGTCCAGCGAAACTTCGAAACATCGCGCCATGGGCTCGCGTCAATTAGCTATCTCATTGACGCATTAAATATTTATAAAACGCCAAGCACCACAGCGGCAAGAGCGAGTGAAATGAGCGAACCTAATACGACACCGATCGCTAGTGGTCGAAATTCGCCACGCCATTCTGGCCAACTAGCAATCACTAGACGACTCGCGCGACGGCTCGCGTAATGACCAACGATCCACCACAACGCGACACTGGTAATAAACCCGCCGGTGTAACTAATAAATCCGCCAGCCGCAGGTACTCCGAACAGTGGCAATGTTGGCAAAGCAATAACAATCAGCACAAATCCGAGCACGCCAGTGATTGCACCAGGCAAGATAAGCAACCCAAGTCCAACTATCAAGACGCTCATCGCCACGCCAAGTGCAACTAGTCCACCTAGTGCGCGTACGGTTTTGCGGTGAGCAACGATTCCATCGGGGACGACGCGAATCTTTTGCGACGCGGAGTTTTCTTGCGCCGGTTCGCGCGTCGTGTTTTGTGCCATGACTCAATCGTACGATGTGCGGCGATCTGATTGGTTCATCGTTGCTCTAGCACTAGTAGGTGTCTGCGCTACCCGTGCTGTTGAAAAATCCAACGTCGCAATTTTCGTCGTAATTTTAGTTCTGGCAGTGATATTCGTCGCAACAATCATCTGGTCTCGTAATCGAAAGTTGTCGGTACTACTGCTGGTTGTTTTCGCTGGACTGAGTTTTTTAATCGGCGCTCGAGCATTGCGCGATTTGAGAGATGTAGAAATTGGCCAGTATTCGGGTGTGGCCCGAGTGATTAGTGATCCGCAACGGAGTGGTGCCGCAACGCAAATAGTTCTCGACATCACAGGTGACAGATTTGTTGTTTATGCATATGGACCAGTGGCGTGGCGCCTTGCCCAGGTGAGTGTGGGCGAACAGATCATAGTTTCTGGTTGGCGCAACAGACTTCCGTCGGTGCAGGCCAAGCGGTGGATGTCGCGACATGTCAAAGGAAAATTTGAAATCGAAACTGTAGAAGAGCGCAGACTTACAGCCGCGCCACTATTTCGTAGTGCGCAACGTATCCGAAAACTTGTCAATGTTGGCGCGGAGTCGTTTCCATTTGATGAGCGTTCGCTATTCACGGGTCTAGTTATCGGCGACGACTCTAAACAGCCCAAAGAAATGATTACTGCATTTCGTAAATCTGGTTTAGCCCATCTCGTGGCCGTATCCGGGCAAAACGTGGCGTTTATTTTGGCAGGGCTTTCGCCATTGTTGAAAAGACTTGCCCAGCCATTGCGTCTTTTTGTAACTTGCAGTGTGTTGGTGTGGTTTGTTGTGATTACTCGAGTCGAGCCGAGTGTTGTTCGTGCCGCGGTAATGGCTGGAATAGCCACACTTTCTATTTCGATTGGGCGACCAACTCGGACACTTCGCCTGCTTGCGCTAACCGTAATTATCACAATCTTGATTGATCCACTGCTTGCGTGGTCTGTAGGTTATTTCATGTCAGTTGGGGCAACGGCTGGTCTGTCTCTTGGCTCGGGGCCCCTAGCACGAGTGATTCCTGGTCCGCGTTGGTTGGCATTGCTGATTGGGGCAACTGTCTCGGCACAAATTGGCGTGACACCCGCAGTTGCGTTTGTCTTCGGACTTCCAACGGCGATTGGAATTTTCACGAATGTATTAGCAGTTCCCGTTGCTTCGCTAGTAATGCTTTTTGGCATGCCACTCTCATTATTCGCTGGGATGTTAAGTGAAACTGTGTTTTCCGCCTTTGGCTCGATAATTATGTGGCCCGTACTTATTGGGGTGCGATGGGTGTGGTGGGTGGCGGCACTTGGCGCGCACCTAAGTTCGACAGGCATGGTGAATCTTGGCTTATGGATCGCCGTATTTGGTGTGATCTTGTTACTGCTACACCGAGGTGCGAGAGTAGAGGGGTGACGATCCATCTAATAACCGGGAGTGACCCGCGACTTTTGTCGGACAAGGTTAGCGATATCACTCGCGAACTAATTACATCTATGGCGACAAAAGAGAGTCGCAGCACAATTCTTGAAACCCACGATGCCGGTGCACCAAGTTCGGAAGAACGAGAATCTGCAATTCGCAAGGCTGTTGCTTCTGCCGAAACGATGTCGTTGTTTGGCGAAGAGCGAGTCGTAGTGATCCGCAATATATCTGAAGCGACAGTTGGCGAACTCTCAGCCCTTGTGGCATATCTTGAACATCCCGCCGACAACACGCATCTTGTTGTTAGCGCATCTGGCAAATTAGCCAAGATAGTTAGCGACGCACTAAAACGGGCGGGGGCAACGACGATGTCGACCGTTCCACCCAATAAACGCCAAGAACTAATTACTTGGTTTTTAGAAAAGTTCGGTGAGTCAGGTTTGACTGTTGATGCTGCGGCGCTCAACGAGATCATTAACTGGTTGGGCGAAGATCAAGCGAGGTTGCCTGGGTTGATAGATATTTTAGTTTCGACATACGGCACATCAAAAAAGCTTTCGAGCGAAGATGTAATGGCGTTTCTTGGCGAACAGGGAAGCGTTAAGCCATGGGATTTAACGGATGCGATTGATGCCCGTGATTCGCCAAAGGCACTAGAAATGTTGCGCCGAATGTTGCGCGGCGGCGAGTTTCATTCGTTGCAAGTGATGGCGATTTTGCACACGCACTACTCAAAGTTGATGCGTTTAGATGGCCCCGAGGTTCACACTTCTTTGGATGCGCTTGCGCTGATTGGCGGCAAGAGTGAGTTCCAAGGTCGAAAATATCTCACGCAGTATCGCCGTATGGGTTCTAGTGCGGTGATGCAGGCCGTGCATTTGTTGGCGCGTGCCGACATTGATCTGCGCGGAGGCAAAGACTTACAAGAAGAACTTACGATGGAGATTCTGGTTGCCAGACTGTGCCACATGGGCACGTCGGCACACGCGACTAACCGGCGGCGTTGAGTTTGCGCATTAGGCGACTCTTACGACGAGCAGCCTGATTCGGATGAATTGTGCGTTTTGCGGCGGCCATGTCGAGTCGTTTGACTGCGAGGCGAAGTGCTTCGGCGTTCTCTGGTGTGCCGGCGGTCTGCGTTACGCGCTTGACACGGGAGCGTAATTCGCTACGGACAGCCTTGTTTCGCTCGGTCGCTTTGGCATTGGTGAGGATGCGCTTCTTCTGACTCTTGATATTTGCCACGCACCAAGACTAACAGCGAGTAAGCCCGCGCCAAACATAAGCCGTGTAGAATTTGGTTGTAAATCGTCTTAAAGAAATGGTGCAATGGATCTCTCTCGGATACGAAATTTCTCAATCATTGCCCACATTGATCACGGCAAATCGACGCTCTCGGACCGCATTCTAGAGATAACCAATGCGGTCGATGCCCGCGAAATGCGCGCCCAATATCTCGACACAATGGATCTTGAGCGCGAGCGCGGGATCACGATCAAAGCGCAAAATGTGCGAGTCGAGTGGAATGGCACAACACTGCACCTGATCGACACCCCAGGACATGTCGACTTTGGCTACGAAGTGAGCCGTTCGCTTGCGGCATGCGAAGGTGTCGTGCTGGTGGTTGACGCAGCGCAAGGAATCGAAGCACAAACTTTGGCTAATTGTTATTTGGCGCTCGAGAATAATCTCGAAATTGTTGCCGTACTAAACAAGATCGACCTACCTGCTGCAGATCCGGATCGTTACGCGATGGAAATCGAAAAAGTGTTGGGCATTCGTGCCGAAGATATTTTGCGCATCTCGGCAAAAACTGGAGAAGGTATTCCCGGTTTGTTAGACGCAATCGTCGAACGTATTCCTGCACCCAAGGGCAACCCCGAAGCACCACTGCAGGCATTGATTTTTGACAGTCAATACGATCAATATCGCGGCGTGGTTTCTTCGGTGCGCGTGATGAACGGCCGAATACGGAGTAACGACAAATTGCGGTTCATGCAAACCAATGCGGTGCACGAAGCGCTTGAGGTAGGTGTGCGACGGCCAGTGCCAACACCTGTTGACGAACTAGGACCAGGAGAAGTGGGCTATCTAATTGCTGGAATTAAGGACGTCGGCGAGGCACGCAGTGGAGAAACCGTAACGCATGAAGGCCGACCTGCGCTGCAAGCGTTGGAGGGGTATAGCGATCCCAAGCCGATGGTCTTCTGCGGACTTTTCCCGATTGAGGCCGATGATTTCGAAACATTGCGCGAAAGTTTGCAAAAATTAAAACTCAATGATGCATCGATTTCATATATGCCAGAGTCGTCTGGGGCACTCGGTTTCGGATTCCGTTGTGGGTTCCTTGGGTTATTGCATATGGAAATTGTTAAGGAACGACTTGAACGAGAGTTCAATCTTTCGCTGATCGCAACGGCGCCATCTGTGCAGTATCAAGTTACGAAAACAGACGGATCGGTCGAAATTGTCGACAATCCAAGTGAACTACCACCCACTGTGTTTATCAAGTCGATTCAGGAGCCGTACTTTCGCGTCAGCATCATCACACCGAAGGAATACACAGGCACTCTTATGGATCTTTGTCAGACCCGCCGTGGTGAACTTGGCAAACTTGAGTACTTGTCACCAGAGCGTGTCGAGTTGCATTACCTGATGCCGTTGGCCGAAGTGGTGGTTGACTTTTTTGATCAGATGAAGAGTCGCTCGCAGGGGTACGCAAGTTTAGATTATGAACTAGACGGCTACCGCGAGTCAGATCTCGTACGCGTGGACTTGTTTCTTAATGCAATTTCGGCAGATGCGTTCAGTACGATTGTGCACCGCGACAAGGCCTACGACTACGGCAAGCGGATGTGCGAAAAATTAAAAGAACTCATTCCGCGACAAATGTTTGATGTGCCGATCCAAGCGGCAATTGGTGGCAAATTTATCGCTCGCGAAACAGTCAAAGCCAAGCGCAAAGATGTGTTGGCAAAGTGTTATGGCGGAGATATTTCTCGCAAACGAAAACTGCTGGAAAAACAGAAGGAAGGCAAGAAGAAAATGAAATCCATCGGTCGGGTAGAGATACCTGGCGATGTATTTATCTCCGCTTTAAAACTTGATGATTGATAGCCGTGGCTGATAATCGCGGCAGTATCTTCCGTTCCCTAAAATATTTCAATGCTCGGTTGTTCTTTTTTGGATTGCTGCTGTCGAATGTCGGTACATGGTTACAGCTGACCGCTTCATCGCTATTGATATATCGCCTAACTGGCAGTGCTGCGGCTCTTGGTTACAACGTGGCGTTCCAGTTTTTGCCGATGCTGTTATTTGGCACTTGGTGTGGGGCATTGGCCGACAGACATGATCGTCGTCGGATTACGTTGATTTCCCAGGCTGGCCTTGCGGGGCAAGCAATTTTGATTGGTGTACTTGATCTAACTGGAGTAATCAATGTTCCAATTGTTTACGCACTGTCTTTACTACTCGGAATTATTGGTGCGTTCGACAATCCGGCGCGCCGCGGACTAGTCACCGAACTTGTACCGCCCGTAGATTTGCCAAACGCAATGTCGTTAAACACTGCCGTTATGACTGGATCGCGAATCTTTGGCGCAGCCATCGCCACAGCCTTGGTTGGTCCATTGGGAACTGGTTGGCTGTTTATTCTTAATGGTCTTTCGTATGCGGCGATGTTATACGGATTGACTGGTTTGCGTAAAAGCGAGATGTATCCAGCGATGCAACTCCCAGCAGGTGGGTCCCCCGTGCGCGATGTGTTTAGATATGTCGCCCATAATCGCCGGCTGGCAACAATGTTTTCGGTTTATTTAGTTGTCAGTACTTTTGCCTTTAATTACAGCGTGGTGTTACCAAAACTTGCTGACATTCGTTGGGGAAACGCCGAAGCGTTTGGTTGGATTTTGGCTGTGACAGGTATTGGCAATCTTGCCGGAGCGTTGTTGACGGCACGACTTCACGTTGTGACGATGAAATGGTTTGTTGGCAACGTTGCATTGCTTGGAGTTGCAAGTATCGGTCTTGCATTTTCGCCTAATTTACTGGTTGCATTTATTTGGAGTGTTCCACTTGGACTCGGTGGGGCGGCGATGATTGCTTCGGGTAATGCGATCAGTCAGCAAGAATCTCCTCCTGATATGCGGGGGCGTTTGTTGGCTCTAACCGCGGT
>JABMNW010000207.1 GCA_013204455.1 Acidimicrobiaceae bacterium | reverse complement strand
TTTGAAGCGCCGCTGTTTGTATCACTGGGTAGAGCATCCAAACTTTGAGCGCGAAGTGGAAATCGTCCGTCGCCGAGTACCACAAGTTACCGAAAAACTTGCTCGAGAAGTCGCCGCCGCTGTCGAAGCATTGCGCAAGATGCAGTTGTACAAACCGCCAGGCGTTGCAGAAACGATCGACTGGGCGATGGCCTTGGGTCGACTCGGTGTGCGCGAATTAGACGAATCTGTTGTTGATGCAACGTTGGGCACCGTACTTAAATATCGCGAAGACCACGAGCGAGTGCGCGATACGGGCGTTGCTAATCTTGTAAAGCAAGCCTTTGAGCGGGGCTTGTCCAACGGCTGATGACAGCATTAAAGTCACCTGCCCATAACATCGCAGTGGCGTTCGCTCGCATTTTGCGTGGCGCAGGTTTGGATATACCGCTTGATTCAGTGATCGTGTTCGTCGCGGCGCTGAGCGAAGTTGGACTCCAAGAACGCAATGATGTTTACTGGGCCGCGCACTCAACGTTGGTACGTCGTCACGAGGACACACCAATATTCGATCGCGCCTTTGCCGTTTTCTGGGAACAACGCATTGCCGTGGATATAACACAACCGAAGCACGAGACCGTATCGATTACGTTGCTGGTCGACGATGAGGACACAAGTGATAAAGACGAGTCGAGTGCCGTCAACGATAAAGACACGATCACATTACGATTTTCTAGTGTTGAAACTCTGCGCGAAAAAGATTTCGCCGCATACAAAGACTCGGAATTGCGCGAATCCGAACAATTTATGTCGAGTTTGCGCTTGGCTGGACCGCCGAAGCGTTCACTGCGACTAGTTAAGGCTCATCATCGTGGCTCGAGTCATGATATTCGACGAACAATGCGTGCCTCGTTGACAAACGACGGGGAACCGATCGAAAGATACTGGCGGGTTCCAAGTACGCGCCTGCGCCGACTTGTCGTGCTACTTGACATCTCTGGATCGATGGAGCCGTACGCACGGGCGTTACTGCAATTTATGCATGCTGCAGTGGTTGGTCGTCAGCGTGTGGAGGCTTTTACATTTGGCACACGACTTACACGGATCACGAAAGAACTAACAAGCCGGGACCCAGACAAGGCGTTGTTGCGAACTTCGGCACAAGTCGCCGACTGGAGTGGTGGCACACGCCTCGGTGAATGCTTGCGAACATTCAATGACAAATGGGGTGTAGGTGGCATGGCCCGCGGAGCAATTATTGTTGTGCTTTCCGACGGATGGGATCGTGGCGACCCAGAAATTTTGGCCGAACAAATGCGTCGCCTTAATCGAGTGGCGTTTCGCGTGATCTGGGTAAATCCACTCAAGGTAAGCCCAGGCTATGCGCCACTGGCTCGTGGTATGGCCGCTGCACTGCCCTACATTGATGATTTCGTCGAGGGACACTCACTCGAGGCGTTACGCCAACTGACAGAGGTAATTTCAAAGAGCTCATACAAAATGCGAAAGGTCGTAGTAAATGCGTGAAATTCTCAACGACATTGATCGATGGCGCGAACAAAACAAACGCATCGTAGTTGCTCGTGTAGTCGACATCGAAGGCTCTGGCCCGCGCGACCCCGGCGCTGCGATGGCTGTTAATCAAGACGGCGAAGTTTCTGGATCAGTTTCTGGTGGCTGTGTTGAGGGCGCAGTTGTCGCTGAGGCGCTCGACATTTTGGCAAGCGCAAGCCCTGGTCGACTCGTCAAGTTTGGTTACTCGGATGACGAAGCATTTGCCGTTGGACTGACTTGTGGTGGCACGATCCATTTATTTATTCAGCCACTCACTTGGTAATCAAGAATCATGTCCCTATACACAGAACTCGCCGAACGCATCCGTGCAAACAAACCAGTGGTATTACTAACTATTATTGACGGCCCAAATCTGGGAGCGACCTTGCTCGCGTCTCCAGGCACACCGGCACTTGGCAGCCTCGGCGACACCGAGTTAGATCGCGTTGCCACGCGTGATGCGCTCGGCGAACTCGAGGCCGGTCGCACAAGTGTGCGCAACTATGGACCGTCTGGACAAATCACACCAGAAGATTTACTAGACACACCAACTGTGCGCATATTCGTCGAAGCATTTTCTCCCCCGCCGCAAATGATTATTTTCGGCGCCGTTGACTTTACGGCCGCACTCGCGAAGGTCGCTAAGGTGCTCGGCTATTACGTTGTTGTCTGCGATGCACGCGAAGTGTTTGCCACAAAACGTCGCTTTCCAATGGCCGATGAAGTTCTAGTTACGTGGCCAACACCAGTGCTAACTGCAAGAGGTGCAGACCTCGGACCACGTGACGCAGTTTGCATTCTGACTCATGATCCAAAATTTGATGTGCCGGCAGTGCAAGGTGCACTAGATACGAACGTCGGCTACATCGGGGTGATGGGAAGCCGCAAGACTCACGCCAAACGACTCGAGCGACTCGCCGAAGTCGGAGTTAATAAACCCCAAGATCTTGCTCGATTGATGTCACCAATTGGTCTTGACATTGGCTCACGTACACCAGAGGAAACCGCGATTTCAATTTGTGCCGAGATAATTGGCCGTCGAGTTGGGCGAGTAATCCCTTCGCTACGCGAAAGTACGGGGCCAATTCACAAATAGTCTTATTGCGTCGGGTCAACCCAACGAATCCATTTGACTCGACTCTCGCCGATCACATGAACTTCAACATTACGACCATTGACTGGTGATTGGATTACTGCATTCTCTAATCCAAGAGAAATTGAGATGTGTCCTGGATACCACGCGAGGTCTCCAACTTGTACATCACTGTTCTTTATACGTGTTGATGCCGAATACTGCTGCACCGAACCGCGCGGTATCGATACACCGGCTGTGACCCAAGCAAATTTTGTCAGCGCCGAACAATCCAAGGCAATACCGGGCTGATCAGCGTTTGTCTTATATGGAACTCCAAGTTGACTGAGCGCTGCAAATAAGACCCGTTGGCGCTCAATTGATGCACTCCTCCATGTACGTTTTAAATCCTCAGCGTTAATATCAAGATGCGACGCTACGGATAATCCGATGCTGTCGATCCAGCGCGCAACAAGGTCGCGCTGTTCGGCTTGGTTTAAAAGCTCTGCACCGCGAAGTGCCTCAAGCGCAACGCCGGCTTGGCGAGCAATCAAACTGGCTTCGAATCTGGGCATCGGTTTGGCTGACACACTTTCGATTGGCAACACAATTGGTACCAAAGCGAGGACTACCGTGCTGAAGACTGCAAGGCTGAAAAACTTATAAATACCCATCGTGGGACGCATTATTTTATGTGACATATGTTGAGTGTCCTTTCGGAACTGCCACTTGGGCAGACGGTTGATTGATTTGCGAACTAAGAATCTGGAGCCTGGAGCCTGGAGAACCTAGATTGCGTCTAGCTTTTATATAGTTACTAGTAAGTAATTAGTTACACGACTATATAACAGTCATATGACAGTATAGCGTTATAATTGTAATGAAATCGTAATAATTGTATAGTTTGGCTGTGGACCGACTGGGGTTGACTCGGGCCGATTTCTTTGCTCAGATAAGGTGACTAGTACAAGTTAGTAAATTTCCCGCATTTCAAGTTGAAAAGGTTTAAAACAATATGGTTATCTCCCAAAAAACACTCTCAATAAAAAGTTCGCTTCAGCAAAAAGTGGTTGCCGATCAATTGCGAAAGCATCGGATTAAGGCCGATCAAAGTCAAGAGGAACTCGCGAAACTTGCTGGCATTGACCGCAAGACAATCAACCGCATCGAAAACGGACACTTCTCTCCGACACTCGACACGATCACACGACTCTGTGTCGTTCTTAAAATCACTCCAAGTACGTTATTTAGTGGTCGCACAGCACGCAAATAAAGAAAATTTAAGAGCGTCGCGGTGAGCGCTCGTGTATCGACAGTTGCGATCTTGCTCGCGGCTGGCGGTGGTTCGAGATTTGCTGGCTCGGAGCATAAATTGACGGCCCAAATATCTGGTCGCACGGTTTGTGCTTGGTCACTACAACATTTGATCGATGCAGACTTCGAACACATCGTGGTGATCACTGGTGCCGTTGATCTATCTAAATCTTTTCAGACGACACCAGAGTTCGATCTATCCTCTGTCAAGTTTGTCCACAATTCACTTTGGCAATCAGGACTCGCCAGTTCGCTACAGTGTGGTCTAACCGTTGCGAAAAATCTCGGTGCACAAGCCGTTGTGGTCGGTCTTGCCGATCAACCTGCAATTCCCACATCGGCTTGGATACAAGTTGCGTCTGCGGAGTCCCCACTTGCCGTTGCGACATATAACGGTGTGCGTGGCAATCCGGTGCGGGTCCATGCAGAACTTTGGGCGATGCTGCCAGAAACTGGTGATGATGGTGCGCGAACACTATTTAAATCCCATCACGATTTAATCGAAGAAGTTCCATGCACTGGATCCGCGCTCGATGTTGACACAACGCAAGATCTTGAAGAACTCCGGTTGCTATTGGCAATGCCCATAAAATGACAACCGCTTCGGATCAGGACATCGCGCGTGTGACCGAACTTCTCGGACGCCGACCACAAGGAGATTTCGATGTCGTTGTGCGCACCGAAGATGGTGATCCAGTTGTTGTGCGCAACGCACCGCTTCTTCATGATGGTACGCCAATGCCGACTAGATATTGGCTGGTCGGTACTCGAGCCCATCTAGTCGTGAGCCGTTTAGAGTCCGCTGGATACATCAATCTTGCAGAGAGCCAAGTTGATCCTGACGAACTTGCGCAAACCCACGCCAGGTATGCAAAGGAACGTGATAGCCAAATACCCGCCGATTATCTTGGCCCCAGGCCGCACGGTGGCGTTGCTGGCACTCGCATCGGAGTGAAGTGCCTACATGCCCACTACGCCAATTGGCTCGCTGGTGGCCACGATGTCGTTGGTGCTTGGGTGGCCGAGCAACTTTCTCAGTAAGGTTCGTCGATGATCGATATCCGATTTGCGGCGATTGACATTGGTAGCAATTCGACCAATCTGCTCGTGACTGACGCCTCTGGCGCAACAATCGAACGCATCGTGCGCTCAACACGCTTGGGCGAAGGCACAACAAGTACAGGCCTGTTAAGTGTTGCGGCGATTGATCGAACCGTCTCGTGTATTGCCGAATACGCAGCGCTGATTAAAAGTCATAATGCCACGCACCAACGCGTCGTAGCTACCGCCGCATGTCGGCTGGCGAAAAATACGGCCGAATTTTTTGCGAAAGTCAAAGACACAACCAGCATCGAACCAGAACTAATTACTGCAGAACTAGAAGGTGACCTCGCATTTCGTGGCGCAACATGCCAGTTCGTCGGAACTGAATCACAAAAATCACTGGTTATCGATATTGGTGGCGCATCGACCGAACTGATGATCGGTGGCAAAACACTTACGACCGCAGTAAGCCTGCCGTATGGCGCCGTAACGATAAGCGAAAGCCAACTGCACCGCGACCCACCGCGACCAGAAGAACTAACCAACGCCATTTCTCTTGTATCCGATGCGGTTGACGATGTTGCACACAACTATCCAGAGATTGGTCAAGTCGATCGCGTGATTGGTGTTGCCGGAACGATCGTCACCGTTGCGGCTATCGAACTGGGATTAAAAATATTCGATCCAAACAAATTGCATCAGATGGTACTGAGTCGTAAGGCTGTCGAAGATGTCTTTCGTACATTGGCGACAGAATCGTTACAAAACAGGGTTTTTAATCCAGGTCTGCCCCGCGACCGAGCCGACATCATTGTCGGAGGATGTTGTGTACTTGTAGCAGTGATGCGACGCTTACAAATATCTGAGATGATCGTCAGTCAACATAATTTGCTTGATGGAATTATCGTTGGCATGATCCAGAGTCTGCGAAATCAAGACCAATGAGTAAGCCCGTCAACTCATCTAGTTCATCAACTGGCAGATCAACTGGTTCAGCACGGCTCATCTCGCATCCGGCAGGTGCTCCAGGCGCGCCACTGCGTCTGTGTGGCCGTCGGATCATGATGCGACCATTAGTTGCGCACGACTTTACAGCGTGGAGCGAGGTTCGCCTGCGTAATGGTGACTGGCTGTTGGTCTGGGAGCCGAAGCGCTCGGAATACATTGCTGACCCTGCGCGAGACCGTGAGGCATTTGAGCGGCGGTGCGTTGCGCGCGACCGCGAACGCCAGGCAGGTACCGCCTACACACTTGGGTTATTTGTTGACAATCTCTTTGTCGGTG
>JABMNW010000206.1 GCA_013204455.1 Acidimicrobiaceae bacterium | reverse complement strand
GTGTACGAGTAAATGTTTTCGCGCATTGGCTATGCACTACGTGAAACGTGGGCGAGTTTTCGCCGCAACCTCACGCTTACGGCAGCAGCAGTGCTGACCTCGGCAGTGTCGTTGCTTTTAGTCGGTACGACGTTTCTAATTCAAAGAGCGTTTGAGAATTTGCTTGTGCAGTGGCGTGGCGATGTTGAGATGATCGTGTTCATACGCAGTGATGCATCGGCCGAGCAAATTGCGTTGGTCGATTCTGTGCTTCGCGCGTCGCCAACAATTATTGATGTCAGCAAATTGCGTTATCTCAACAAGGCCGAAAGCTATGAAGAAGCCAAACGAATCTTCGCTGGTGACCCTGTCACACTCAGCCTGCTGACGCCAGAAACTATTCCAACACAATTTAAAGTTGTGCCGCTTTCCGATGATCCGTTACTCGTGCGCTCGCTAAGTGATCAGTACCGAACGTTTCCCGGCGTCGAGGCAGTGGCACTTGCTGAAGACGAGTTTCAAGTGATCTCGACATTGTCGAATTTCATTCGTGTCGTAACTCTTGTGATGTCGCTCGTACTGCTAGTTGTCGCAGTGGGTCTAATTTGGAACACGATTCGCACTTCAATGTTTGCTCGTCGTAGAGAAATCGAAGTTATGAAACTGGTTGGCGCAACAAACTGGTTTATTCGAGTGCCATTTATGTTGGAAGGTTTATTACAAGGGTTGCTTGGTGGCACCGTGGCTTGTGGTGGCCTGTGGATTTTGAATTCTGCATGGACAAGCGGCGTTGCTGGGTTCAAGCCAGGCACAGGTATAAGTTCGCTCATCGTGCCAAATAGTTATCTGACCTCGGTGATGCTGATATTGCTGGCGATTGGCGCAGTCGTTGGTGCGGTTGGATCAGCAATTGCCGCGACACGATTTCTTGACGTCTGATAGTTCGCATGCCAACACGAGAGTCATTTTCGCAAATCGAATACAGCGTCAGCGAACAGATAGCAACAATTACGTTGAATCGCCCTGAGAGACTAAATGCATTCACCACCAAGATGTTGCATGAGATAATTAGTGCCTTCGACAAATCTGATGCTGACGATGATGTTCGAGCGGTAATTGTCACCGGCTCTGGTCGTGCATTTTGCGCGGGAGCAGATCTTTCATCTGGTGGTGACACATTTAGCCGCGGCGGCAGTGATGTAGCGGGTGGGTCTCGTGTGTTACGTGACGGCGGGGGCCTTGTTTCGTTGCGAATCTTCAACAGTAAAAAACCAGTGATTGGCGCAATCAATGGACCGGCAGTTGGTGTTGGTGTGACGATGACTCTGCCGATGGATATTCGCCTAGCAAGCAGCACAGCAAAATTTGGTTTCGTGTTCACACGGCGCGGCATTGTGCCCGAGGCTTGTTCGTCGTGGTTTTTGCCGCGGATTGTCGGAATTTCTCGCGCCACCGAATGGGTTTTTACTGGCCAAATGATCAGCCCTGAAGAAGCTCAAGAAGCGGGGCTAGTGCGAAGCGTTCATGCACCAGACGAATTAATAAGTGCCGCCCGCGCGATTGCCAAAGATATTGCAAATAACACCGCACCTGTTTCGGTCGCGCTTTCACGTCAAATGTTGTGGCGCATGCTCGGTGCGTCGCATCCGATGGATGCACATCGCGTCGAATCTCGCGCGATGATGGAACGCGGTAATTCTGCTGACGCACGAGAAGGTGTGATGAGTTTTCTTGAGAAGCGACCAGCTGATTTTTCAATGACCGTGTCGAATGATTATTCAGACATTTTTCCTGAATGGCAAGACCCTGACTTCCACTAGTTCGCTATTCGACCGTGTTGGGGGAATAACTTTCTTCGAGCGATTAGTTGATTGTTTCTATGAAGGTGTTGTTGGCGATCCGGTGTTGCTTGTTCTATACACCGAGCCAACTGACCTAACAAAAGCCCGACAACATCTAACTTGGTTTCTTGCACAATATTGGGGCGGACCGATGATCTTCAACGAAAATCGAGGCGATCCAAAACTACGCATGCGACACATGCCATTTCATATTGGGCCACTTGAGCGTGACCGATGGTTGGTTCACATGCTGACTGCGGTTAACGAATTATCTCAAGATGATGTAATTCGCACAGAACTCACTAATTATTTTGTAAAAGCAGCAGAACATTTACGCAACGACACTGGTTTACCTATTTCACCGTCGAATTATCCGCGTTAACGCAACGCGTAACAAGCAATAGCTGCCGCTGCTGCAACATTGAGCGAATCAACCGCTGGATTCATTTCAATTCGCACTTGATGATCTGCACCGGCAAGCGTTTGGGCGCTGAGCCCTGATCGTTCCGAGCCAAGCACTAGTGCTCGCTTAGCAGTCGGGTCGAGAACAATGCTGGACAAATCAGTTGCTGACGCGTCTGGAGTCAGTGCCAAAACTGTGAACCCTTGCACTCGCAGTGTTCGTAAAGTCTCGGCGATGTCGTTACTTCGTGCAAAACGCAGATTGAAGGCTGCACCCATAGAAACTCGCAGACCGCGTCGAGATAGCGGATCGGCGCTCGTTGTGTCGCAGATTAAACCGTCCCAACCAAGACCGGCGGCACATCGAACGATCGCACCAATGTTGCTCGGATTATCAACCGCTTCTGCAATTACGACCCGCGAAGCATCTACAAGAATCTCGGCCTGAGATAGTGGTCTCGGACGATAGAAAACACCAATTGCACTAAGCGGGACGCCCAACCCTGTTGCGTCACGACGAATATCGATATCTGCGGTTAAGCAAATGCCCCCACAATCTTCAATTTCGGTAACAAAACGGTTTGCATGCGCAGCGTCGCATAACACGACTTCGGGTTTGCAACCAGCCGCTAGCGCGCGTGCCACAACGAGGTCTCCTTCGGCGATAAATCTGCCTGCCGCGAGAGTCGAGCGACGCTGAGCAATTGTTGTGAGTTGTCGTTCGCCCAATCGCAACGGATCTAAGCGCGGATCATGACTCGAACTGACAGTTATTATCATCGCGACTTAATTTGTGGTACTAAAAGTGCCAGGGGAAAGATGACCAATCAGGATCGCGTTTTTCGAGAAACGAGTCACGGCCTTCGGACGCTTCGGAAGTCATGTAGGCAAGTCGTGTTGCTTCACCGGCAAAAATCTGCTGCCCAACCAAGCCATCGTCGATCATGTTAAATGCGAACTTAAGCATCCGCTGCGACGTCGGACTTTTGGCGTTGATTTCGCCAGCCCATTCCAGAGCGACAGTTTCTAATTCGGCGTGCGGTACAACAGCATTGACCATGCCCATACGGTGTGCATCATCGGCTGTGTATTCACGGCCGAGAAAGAAAATCTCTCGAGCAAATTTTTGCCCGACTTGACGCGCTAGGTATGCCGAGCCGAATCCGCCGTCAAAACTTGCAACATCGGCATCGGTTTGTTTAAATCGCGCGTGTTCTTTACTGGCCAAGGTTAGATCGCAAACCACATGCAGACTGTGGCCACCACCAGCGGCCCAGCCGGACACGACACAAATCACGATCTTGGGCATGAACCGAATTAAGCGCTGTACTTCGAGAATATGTAAACGGCCGGTGCTTGCACTAGTTGTTTCGCTTTCTTCGTACTGATAACCATCGGCACCACGAATGCGTTGATCACCGCCACTACAAAACGCCCAGCCTCCGTCTTTGGGTGATGGTCCGTTGCCTGTGAGCAATACACATCCAACATCAGTTGTTTGTCTGGCATGATCGAGTGCGCGATACAACTCGTCGACCGTGCTCGGCCGAAATGCATTGCGTACTTCTGGTCGATTAAATGCAACACGAACTGTGCCATGTTTTTTTGCTCGGTGGTATGTGATATCGCGGAATGAAAACCCAGGGACCTCAGTCCACGCAGTCGTGTCGAAAATTGTTGAAATGCTCACCGTTACAT
>JABMNW010000205.1 GCA_013204455.1 Acidimicrobiaceae bacterium | reverse complement strand
GGATTGTCCAATGTCATCGAATGCACTTCGTCGAGCAACTGCTTGATCATCGAACCAATTCGCATCACCTTTGCTGGCACCGTAACAGTTTCTGTTTCGACAACTGGTTGATCCTCAATTATCTCGCCTAGCTTAGATTCACTCGGTTCGTCGAGATTTGTAGGATTCTCCGGTACGGGTTGCTGTGAGTTTTTCATGGTGGGGCGCCTTAACTTATCAGTTGAGCGTCACGGCAAGCAACGGTACGTCAAGTTCATCATCAGTAAGAGCGCCATGACGGCACTGCAACGGATACGGCCCAGTATCGGCTAAATCGTCAAAACTCACAGGGTCGCGCGCCACGAGGGCAACATCTCCGAGACGCTTGCGAGTCGCCGTACCTAATCGTGGACCTAGCCATTGTTCATCGATTACTTGGTCCTTACTCACGACCCAAGCGCAATCGCCGTGATGTTGTACCGCACGCGAAAGAAGTTCGTTCGCCACACCGTTACGAGCATGTAACCACCGAAAGCGGCCTTCGCCAGATTGATGTGAAGTCATCGCCAAGACATCGCGATGCGGCGGCAGTGTATTTGTGCCGACAAACACTTGTCCGTGATCAGCAGTTACAACCAGCACCGAGCCAGCGACGAGAACATCTTGAATGCTCTTAACTAGCGCGTCGGCACTACGCAGTTCTGCCTCGTAGAACAGACCAAAGCCACGTTCATGTGCAATTTTGTCGACGCCGTCGTAATACGCATAAATAAATTTCTCACCAGCGCGTAGCAACTGTCCAACTTCGACAGCAATACTTGACGCCGCTCGCCAACCTTTGGCGCGAACACCACGCAAGTGTGCTTGGGTAAATGCAGATCCCTCTAGTTCGGCTTTGCTCAACACAGGCACACTCGCCCCCATAAATGGTGGACACGGCTGAACCAAATCTGGCGGATACATATTTCGCAGATCACCTTTTTCGTCGCCCCATTTCAACATCTGCACCACGCGTCCACCCAAATCGATGCGATAACCAACTAAGCCGTGCTCTGCTGGTGCGAGACCGGTAGTAATCGAGGTCAGTGCACTGACCGTTGTCGTTGGTGCAACCGTCGTGATCGATCCACCTTGCATCGCTGCGATTGTTGGACATTGCAAAATATTTTTCTGAAGTTGATGCCAACCGAGTCCGTCTATAACGAGCAGCACTACTTGGCGCGCGCCTTGAATACAATTCGGCATCCAATTTGGAATTTCTTTCGTACCAGATGGTCCGAGTAGGGCTGGGACTATCCCGGTGATGCAAGCGCCCTGATATTCAGGAAGTCGTGGACTGGTCATGATTGTGTCTAAAGACAATACTTCAGGGCGGGACCAATTCTCACGTATCATCAAGATGTGCGAATTTCTACGCGGGGCGATTATGCATGTAGGGCATTGCTCTCGTTGCGTTTGCACGATGCTGACGATGGCAATGAACATCTTCCAACTTCTGTCCGTGACATCGCCACCCGTACCGCCTTACCTCAGCCCTATCTTGAGCAAATACTGTTGGCGCTCAAAGGTGCTGGGCTAGTCAAATCAAAGCGCGGTGTTGGTGGTGGCTATGTGCTTGCACGTCCGGCAAGCGAGATACGGCTATCGGAGATTATTTCGGCCGTGGATGGCCCAATTTCGGTCGGTGATTTTGGTGAGCCGCACACAGGTGGCGCCTGTGACCACGATGGACAATGTGTCCTGCTGGCAGTATGGAATCTTGCGAGTGAACATATGCGGGAGCATTTAGCAAAATACACTCTCGAAGATATCGCTGGAATTTCTGCCGGTGATTCTTCGTGGCCGAGCGCAAAAAATAGTTAAGGGGTCTGCCCCATGTTCCGGTTGTAATTTGACCGTGGTCAGGATATCCTGACAGCATGAGCGCAGTCAGTTTCAAATTCCTTCCAAAGGATCCGCTTGACGCGCTGCGCGAGATTGCTCTGTGTGAGTCCGAGCTCGAGCAACTCCGATGTGGCCAGGTGAAACTTGCAAGAGAGCAAGGTTCGACCTGGGAGCAAGTGGCCGAGGCTCTTGGAATGAGCCGCCAATCAGCCTGGGAGTACTACACCGCTCGATTTCGTATCGAGCTTGATCATCGAGTGAAAGAGAACACCGATCTGTCGGAGGATGCTGCATTGCTGTTAGCTGTTGATGAGACCAAAGCGGTCCGTCGGCGGCGACCAACTCGCTGAATCCGATTCGTGAAAGTTGTTCTCGATGCGAACATCTTTGTGTCGGCCGCAATTCAAAATGGTCCATCGCATCGCATCATCCAAGAATGGTTACAGGGTCGCCGACTAGAGGTCGTGATGTGTCCCCGTCTCCTCGACGAGATAACGTCCGTCTTGACTCAGCGACCACGGATACGAAAATGGATTTCCATTGCTGACGCAAAAGTCTTCGTTGAAAATATAATGACGATGCTTGACTTGGTTCCCGATCCCACTGTTGTGGATCAACTCCTCCGAGATGATTCGGATGACTACCTAATTGCCCTGGCGCAGGAAAACGGAGCCGAGTATATAGTTACAGGTGATCGTGACCTTCTTGACTGGAATCCGCAACACTTGCCGATTATTAGCCCGGCAGGATTTGAAACGATTCTCGCTGCTATCCAAAGATGATTGACGAACGCCTACTGGTCTGCTGAGGGGATTTCGGACTGAGTCAGCCCTGGTTCTGTGTTTTCCAGCCGTGCCCGTTTGACGCGGGCATCACCAGCGTATTCTGCTGGGTAGCCGTGCAATAAAACGCACGTCGTGCGATATAGTGCACGAGGAGGTAATCCCCCTTGGACGTTTCGTCACCCATCAGCACCGTCATTCCCAGCCTGGACGGCCCAGTACTCGCATGCCTCGCTGCAACCACCGCGCCACTTGGACTTGCCGAAATCCATCGCCTCGCCGGTCAAGGCTCCAAGTCCGGCGTGCGTCAAGTGCTCATCCGCATGGTTGAATCCGGAATTATTTCCAAAATTCCAGGTGGTTTTGTGCTCAACCGCTTACACATCAGTGCACAGGCGATTGAAATCCTTGCCGATCTCCATGGCGAATTGATTCGTCGGATCCGATCATCGGTCGAATCATGGAAGTCAGAGGTACTACTCGTGGGATTATTCGGATCTGCAGCACGACGCGACGGCAACTTGTCGAGCGACATCGACCTGCTCATCGTTTCAGACGCAAAAGGTCTCAACGATTTCAGCGAGCAACTTGCCTCGCTCATCACATCTTGGACAGGTAATCGCGCACAAATCGTTGCCATCACGAGTCGTGAACTGAAGCGTTTGCAGCAAGCCAAAGAACCAATTGTCAAGAAATGGCAAACCGAACTCGTCGTGATCTCTGGTGGCACGCGCATACTCACAGCGTCAGCAAAGTGACTCGGGCAAAATCGCGCACTCAAAAGTGCTCACGACGAGACGCGATCGCCCGCCTCAGAACTCTAAGGTGTCGAGCACTTTTCTAGAATCGCCGAAAAATCTTTCGGAATCTCGGCGCGAAATGACATCTCTTTGCTCGTAACCGGATGATCGAATTTGAGAGTAACGGCATGCAACATCGGTCTCGGCGATGAAAGCACACTGCGTGCGCCACCGTAGACAACATCTCCAACCACGCAGTGACCAAGGGACGCCAAGTGAACTCGAATTTGATGCGTCCGCCCTGTTTCTAGACCACACTCAATCAAAGAGCAAGCCACAGGCAGGTTGAAAGTTTGACGCACTTCGTATTGCGTGCGTGCCAATTTGCCATCTAGAACAACCGCCATCCGAGTTGGGTCACGCTGGTCGCGCCCAAGCGGCGCGTCGATCACACCGCTCGGCGCACTCATGTGGCCCCAAACAATTGCCAAGTAACGACGCACTACTACCCGACGCGATAGCGCATCTACTAGTGCATCGTATGCACGAGGAGTACGAGCCATGACCATTAATCCGGTTGTACCTGCGTCTAAACGATGAACAACCCCAGGTCGAAATGAGTCACCAACTGTGGCAATCTCGGGATAGCGAGCCAGGACCGCATTAACAAGAGTGCCGGTTGGATTACCCGCACCTGGGTGGACAACAATTCCCGCCTGCTTGTTAATCACAATCACATCGTCATCCACATAAACGACATCTAAATCAATATTCGGTTCGGCTAATGGCAATTGCTTTCCTGGCAATAATGAGAGGTCAACAACTAAATGCTGGCCTTCCGTAACTTTTATCTTGCCAGCCTTAACAACAACGCCGTCCAACACGACTGCACCTGCTTCGATTAGAGACGATGCGGCGGCACGCGGAATGTCTGCGATTAGCGAAATCACCCGGTCAACTCTTTGTCCAGCAAGCGCCGACGGCAAATACTCGTCGATTGTTCGTTTCTCGGAATCATTTTCTTGAATCATGTGCGTTCTCTTGCATGAAATGCACCGAGGATCAAAAATCCAGCACCGATTGTTACCGCAGAATCAGCGAGATTAAATACTGGAAACCACTGAAAGTCGATGAAATCAACTACAGCACCTCGCATCCACCCGTTACCCCGAAACAAACGGTCACTGATGTTACCTAACGCACCACCAATTAGTAATCCAGTACCGATCGTTGTTCTTAACGACATTGGATTACGCAATGTTAACGACAAGACAACCACAACGCCGAGCGCCAACAGCCCAATTATCCGGCCAACTCCCTGACCTTGAGAAAATGCCATACCCGAATTAAACACGAGATTGAACCGCAGTGTCCAGAAAATATCAACCGTCTTATCAGCGCTAAGTGCCCCGAGTGCCCAATGCTTTGTGAGTTGATCAGAAACGACAACTAACGCCGTGACTAGACTCGCGACAAATCTCGATGCATCAAAGTGTGCCCGAGTTTGGTTCATAGAAATAATTGCTTGGTCTGCACGGTCCTAGTACGAACCAATGCCACCCGCACGCTCAATGACGAGTTCTGTAGTCCACGGCAGAGCCTTTAATCGTTCTCGTGGAATCGGCAATCCGGAGCGTACAGAATATCCGTAGTCACCAGTTTCAAGGCGTAATAAAGCTTCGTCAATTTCTTCAACTGTTTGTCGGGCGGAAGCGGAAAGTGTTAAATCTCGTTCGCGCTCAACCACCATCGTGTCGCCTTCACCACCTTCGTCGTCAAACTGCACATCGCCCATCTCGGAATTTTCGACGATTGCATTTGCTTCACTTTCGAGTCGATCAGCTTGGCCGAGCAATTTTCGACGCTCGCCAAGCAATAACTCACGCTGTGAGAACAAAAACTGAATATTAAATTCCTTGGTTGGAGTAACACCATTCTCGGTAACGCCCTTGATAATGATTGGTTTTGGCGGCGGCACTGGTTTGCGGTGTGATTCGATTTCGGCCAGACGTTCTGCTTCACGAGCAACCAACTTTGCAACTTTTTCTGCTTCTCGAGCATCTTTGACATCCTGACGGGCTTTTTCTTTGGCAACACGCAAAGCCAGTTTTTCTGCTATTTGTTGGGCTTTTAGTTTTGCGCGTTCCTTAGCCAAGCGAAGTATTTCTTTCTGCTTTACTTTCAGCGCACGCGTACGCGCGACTAATGCCTGACGTTGCTGGCTCTCGCGCTGGCGTTTGATCGCCTTAAGGCGTGAATCGCGAGCCTTAATTTCGAGCTTCTTTTTGAGTTCGAGCTTCTTTTTGAGTTCGAGCTTCTTTTTGAGTTCGAGCTTCTTCTTCAACTCAAGTTTCTTTTTGAGTTCGAGTTTCTTCTTCAGTACAAGCTTCTTTTTCGTAACCGCCATGATCACCTCTCGAGCGATTCCATGTTTGGAACGCACTCATTTGACTGCGTTACGGTAGCGGGTTTAGCGACACAAACACGGCAATACCGTCTAGATTGGAGTTCGGAGCCTCGTTTTCGACGAGTTCAAGCACTGTAGCGAGAGTTTCAGTGCTAATCATGGCAATGTAACTAGAGATTTGCGCACTTAACGCGGCTGGCAGTCCTAACCGTAAATGAATTCGGTCGGAAACATTGAGACCAGCCTCACGTCGCTGCTGCTGAACAAACCTAACTACATCTCGGGCTGCACCTTCGGCTTCTAGTTCTGGAGTAAGTGCAATATCGAGCACAACAACACCTTCCGAATTGCTTAACGCAGCGCTCGCGCCAGAGCCCTTTGGCACAAGTTTCAATTGATACTCACCCGGTTGTAAGTCGATCGAGCCAGCAGTAATGATCTCACCTTTACGCACCCACTCACCTTTCTTCACGGCATCTATTACGCGTTGCGTGTCGCGCCCTAAACGCGGCCCGACAACACTGGGTACGACCTGTAATTCGAACGCCGCAACCAAAGAGAGATCATCTGTGAACTCAACTTTGCGGACATTTACTTCATCGGCAATAATCTCTCCGAACTCGCGCAGCGCTGTTGATCCAGAAGTTGCGACGATCAAACTGGCTAACGGCATTCGTACACGCAGGTTGTGAATCTTTCGCAACGAGAGTGTCGTCGAACAAACATCGCGCACACGGTCCATTGAAGCCACAAGCGCATCGTCGTGATGCAACGAATCAATAGTTGGCCACGACTGCAAATGCACACTGCGCTCGCCTGTCAAACCACGGAAAATCTGCTCAGTGATAAGTGGCAATACCGGTGCGGCGATTCTAGTAACCACATGCAACACGGTGTGCAGTGTGTTGATCGCGGCAATGTCACCGGACCAGAAACGGTCCCGACTTCGTCTGATATACCAGTTGGTAAGTACATCTAAGAATGTTCGAATTTGGGCGCAGGCGGCGAACAGATCGTACGAATCGAAACTCATCGTTGTGTCGATGACAAGAGCTCTTAACTTGGAGATCACGTAGCGATCCAAAATGTGTTCGCTAGTCGGATCAAACTTGCCGGACAGTGATTCGGCATTGGCGTAGAGCGAAAGAAAGTACCAACTGTTCCAGAGCGGGAGCATCACTTGACGCACGGTGTCTCGCATGCCTTCTTCGGTGACTACAAAATCAGAACCACGCAAGATCGACGACGACAACAGATACCAGCGCATTGCATCTGCGCCATGGCTATCAAAAACCTTCATCGGATCTGGATAGTTGCGCAAACTCTTTGACATCTTCTGGCCATCATCACCAAGCACAATGCCATGACTGACACAATTTAAAAATGCTGGGCGATCGAACAGCGCGGTAGCTAAAACATGCAAGGTGTAAAACCACCCGCGGGTTTGTCCGATGTACTCGACAATAAAATCACCTGGGTAGTGATCTTCGAACCACTCCTTATTCTCAAACGGATAATGCACCTGAGCGAACGGCATCGAACCGCTCTCAAACCAACAATCCAAAACTTCTGGCACTCTGCGCATCATTGAGTTACCAGTTGGATCATCTGGGTTTGGTCGCACGAGTTCGTCGATAGTTGGTCGGTGCAACTCTTGAATTTCAACATTGAAGTCGCGCCGCAATTCTTCAAGACTTCCGTAAACATCTATCCGTGGATATTCGGGATTGTCGCTACGCCATACCGGAATTGGCGACCCAAAGAAACGATTGCGGCTGATTGTCCAATCGCGCGCGTTTTCTAACCATATTCCAAAACTTCCATGTTTAAGATGCTCAGGCACCCAACGAACTTGCTCGTTTAATTCGAGCATACGTTCCTTGATCGCCGTAACTTTTACGAACCACGAGCTGACGGCTTTGTAAATCAGTGGCGTACCGGTGCGCCAACAATGTGGGTATGAGTGATCGTAAGTTTCGTGACGAACCACGAGACCACGTTCTTTCAATACACGAATGATTGCAGGATTCGCATCGAAAACTAATTGACCCTCATAATCTGGGACTTCACTTGTAAAACGTCCACGCGAATCAACCGGCACAACTAGTTCGATTCCTGCTTCTTGACAAGCACGGTGGTCATCTTCACCGAAACCCGGCGCTAGATGAACAACGCCTGTGCCTTCTTGGGTTGTGACAAAATCGCCGGCTAAAACTCTAAATGAATTTGGGTGATTAGCAAAGTAATCGAACAGTGGTTTATAAGTCCGCCCGACAAGTTCGATTCCCTTAAGAGTGGCAACAATCGTTGGCTCGGGGAACTCACGTTCGTAGGCGCCCAATCGCTCGGCGGCAATAATCAGTTTCCGCCCCATGTGCTCGATAACCGAATAATCCACATCCGGAGCCACGGCGAGTGCCAAATTGGATGGCAGAGTCCACGGCGTCGTTGTCCAAGCAAGAAGCAACTCACCTGAAGATAGTTCGAAGCCAACGGTTATTGCCGGGTCTTGCACTTGCTTGTAAGCGTCATCCATTCGGGTCTCTGTATTTGACAAGGGTGTCTCGAGTGCCCATGAGTACGGCAGGACACGAAAGCCTTCGTAAATCAATCCTTTGTCCCACAAAGTTTTAAATGCCCAGATCACGCTTTCCATGTAGGACGTGTCGAGCGTCTTATAGTCGTTTTCAAAATCAACCCAACGCGCCTGACGCGTTACATAACGTTCCCAATCGTTCGTGTATTGCAACACAGAGATGCGGCAATAATCGTTGAACTTGTCAATTCCGAAATCGGTGATCGCCTGTCGACCAGAGATGCCGAGTTGGCGTTCGGCTTCGGCTTCGGCGGGAAGTCCATGGCAATCCCAACCAAAGCGTCGTTCAACTCGTTGACCGCGCATTGTGCGATAACGCGGCACGGCATCTTTTACAAAACCTGTCAACAAATGTCCGTAATGAGGCAAACCGTTAGCAAATGGTGGACCGTCAAAGAAAACGAATTCGTTTTCGCCATCGTCTCCGGCAGGTCGCAACTCGACCGATGCTTTGAATGTGCCGTCTTGTTTCCAATACTCCAGAGTTCGCGACTCGAGCAAAGGGAAATTAGGTTGCGGTTCTACCTGCGGATAAGACACGGGTGAACTAGCAATTGAGGATCATGCCCTGCACCACGATCTGCAGGAATAGAAGCAAAACCAGCGGCGAAAGATCCAGCGATCCAATTCGCGGCAGAGTTCTACGAATTGGATCAAGCACTGGTTCGGTCACTCGACCGACATAGTAGGCAACCTGACCAACGATCCCACCACTAGTCGACGGGAACCAAGACAACACAACGCGTACGACGATCAACATCGTGAAAATTGAAACAACATTACAAAGGAGTATTTTCATAAGTAAGAGCGATCAATCTGCGCTATCCGCGCGTGACGCGCGCACCAAATGGCTTCATCATGTATACACCTACGCTCAACTTTTCCATTGTGCCACTATTCGCATATGACACACCGCTTGCGAAATCAATTATCCGCCGCATGATTTTTGGATCGGTTGATTGCACATTGATGATGATTGGATTTCCCTCTTTAAATCGATCAGCAATTTCCTTTGCATCTTCGTAACTTTGAGGTCGCAATGTAATTGGCTCTGCTGAACTAAGTAGCGGACGAACGATATGTTCCGCTCGGCGTCCTGCAACTGGACGAACGGTCACACCGGAATCATGACGTACTTGTTGTCCTCGCGTTAACGGGTTGCTGTAATCGTCATTTTGTTCTTCGTATTCTTGATATTGCTGATCATCGGTCTCGATATTGCGAGGCATTGGGCGACCACGGCGCGGCGCACGAGTATCAATGCGCTCAGCGGCAACCGATTCGTCGTAATCGTCATACGCTTCATCAGGTCCAAGACCTAGGTAATCCATCGCTCGACGAAACATTGACATACCTTTAGGATAGTTGAGTTCGTGGGCCGAACAGCGCCGTCCCTATGCGTACTGCGGTTGTGCCTTCTTCAACGGCAATCTCTAGATCCCCAGTCATGCCCATACTGACATTGCTCAGACCTAGGTCGTCTGCCATTTTTCGAACTAGACGAAATGCCGTCCGAGTCGAAGGTGGGTCATTACTAGTTGGGCCAACCGTCATCAAACCAAGCACCACAAGACCAGATTTAACGGCAAGACTAACTAGCGCAGGTACATCACTTGGCTGGCAGCCACCTTTTTCGGGTTCATTGGTCGAATTGACCTGCAACATAATCTGCGCCGGGTTGTGACGCGTGTCAACAGTGCACCGCTTGGCAATCTCTTCAACCAATGACGCGCGGTCAACACTTTGCCAAACATCTACGACATCCGCCAATGACTTTACTTTATTGCCTTGTAAACGTCCGATGAAGTGCACGGGCAATCTATTGTTATTCGGCAACTGGGCAAGTTTTGTTATTAATTCTTGCGCATAGTTCTCGCCCACCGCATCGCAACCAGTTGCATGTGCACCGATTAGCGCGTTTACGTCAAACGATTTAGTAACCGCAATTAGCATCACATTTTTGCCACCAGCACTTGTTATACGCGCGCGAATTTGTGCCACGCGTGTGGCAATCACACTTAAATCGGACGTGTTCATGTCGTTACCGACATGCGAACGTTATTTCAGGAAAGACGGAAGATCGTCATCGTCATCGTCGTCAATTAGCGGATCCGATGTACCGCCGAATAAATCCTTCAAACGACCGCCCTTTGGATCCGGTCGAACTTTCCCTAAAGCAGCCGTGCTACGCCCATCGGTGCGAGTCAATGGTCGCTGTGCCGCGCTGTCCCAGCGTTCGAAACCTGCTGCCACCACCGTCACTCGAACTTCGTCATTGATGTCGTCGTCGATCACCAAACCATGGATGATGTTGGCATCTTGGTGAGCAGCACCGCGCACGATCTCCATCGCATTGGTCACTTCAAACAAACCGATATTGGATGGTCCAGTGATATTGACAACAATCCCCCGCGCACCTTCAAGCGACGCTTCTAGCAGCGGCGAATTGATTGCCGCATTGGCCGCCAACACTGCCCGATTGTCGCCACTTGCTGCACCGGTTCCCATCAGCGCCGTACCAGCGTTCGCCAGAACAGTTTTAACGTCGGCAAAATCGGTATTGATTAGACCGGGCGTGGTGATCAGGCCAGTGATTCCCGAAACACCTTGCAACAACACTTCGTCGGCTTTTTTAAATGCATCCAACAAAGTTGTCTTTTCGGTCGAGATTGTCAGTAATCGCTCATTAGGAATAACAACCAAAGTGTCAACTTTTTCTTTGAGTGCGGCGATTCCTGCATCAGCCTGCATCGATCGGCGACGACCCTCAAATGCAAAAGGTCGTGTAACGATTGCGACAGTAAGCGCACCTTCGGCTTTTGCAATTTCTGCAACTACAGGCGCGGCACCAGTTCCTGTACCGCCACCTTCGCCAGCAGTGATAAATACCATGTCGGCTCCAGCAACAACCTCTTGAATTTCGTCGCGATGTTGTTCCGCTGCTTGGCGACCAATTTCCGTATCCGCGCCAGCGCCTAATC
>JABMNW010000204.1 GCA_013204455.1 Acidimicrobiaceae bacterium | reverse complement strand
CGACAAAGGTGGTCGACATGTTGCTTTGCGCCCGGAGCAAACCGCCAGTGTTTGTCGTGCATTCGTTGAACATCGGCCGACGGCACCGTGGAAGGTTTGGTACAGCGGTCCAAATTTTCGCTACGAAAAACCTCAGCAGGGGAGATATCGACAGTTCGACCAAGTAGGTGTCGAAGCGCTTGGCGTGATTGATCCGTATTTGGATGCCGAAGTAATTGCGCTCGCGTCGCAGTTTTATAGTGCGCTCGGTTTACGCCAAGTACAACTTTCATTAAACACGCTCGGTGACGAAGGTGACAGAGAGAAATACTCAACTGAACTTGCAAAATATTTTTTACAGCACGAATCTTCGTTAAGTAATGACAGCAAAGCAACTCTCGCCCGCAACCCGTTGCGGGTGCTCGACTCAAAGCGTGATGCGGATCAGGAGATAATCGCGGGTGCTCCGGTGATTCGAGATTTTATTAGCAAGCAGGCAAGCGATCATTTTGATGCAGTATTGCGTGCACTTGATTCATCGAACGTTGCATACACGATTAATAATCGCCTGGTTCGAGGACTGGATTACTACCAGCGCACAACATTCGAGTTTGTCTCAATATCACTTGAATCCGCGCACACCGCGATTGGCGGAGGTGGCAGGTACGACGGTTTAGTTGCTGCGCTGGGTGGGCCACCAACCCCTGGTATTGGTTTTGCTCTTGGTCTTGATCGCACACTTCTTGCCTGTGACGCCGAAAGTGTCTTTGCGTCGCCAAACACGAATCTGGATATTTTTGTCGTTGACACTGTCGATGGGGCACAGGCACATGATCTATGTCACCAACTTCGTGCGCATGGCTTTAGCGCCGATCGTGCCTATGACTTGCGCAGTATGAAGGCTCAAATGAAGGCTGCCGACCGAAGTGGGGCGAGCATTGCGCTGATAATCGGTTCAGATGAGGTAGCAAATTCGACAATAATGTTGCGTCCGATGGGTTCAGGCGAGCAGTATGTCGTGTCCCGTAAAGATATCTTCGTCGAATTAAAAAAGGTGCTCAGTTCAAAATGAATAGAAGTACGAAAAATAGCACGGCCTTGCGAACGCACCTATGCGGTGAAATGCGCGCCGAGAACATAAGTCAAGTTGTCACTTTGTGTGGATGGGTCGGACGCCGGCGAGAACATGGTGAGCATCTGGCATTTTTAGATTTACGAGATTTCAGTGGCATCGTGCAATGCGTTGTCGACAATAAAGTGGATGTTCGAAGCGAGTGGGTAATCCGTGTTACTGGCAAAGTACAGGCTCGGCCAATCGGAACAGTGAACTCAAATATTCCAACCGGCGCAGTTGAGCTGACCGATTGTGTTATTGAAGTTTTGAACAACGCCGAGCCACCGCCGTTTCCAATTGATCAGCGTGGCGATGATGTTGACGAAAATGTCCGGCTTAAATTTCGCTATTTAGACATTCGTCGCGAACGGATGCAAAAGAACTTGCGTCTGCGTGCATCAATCAACTCGGCGATTCGCAAGTCGATGGAGTCGCAAGGTTTTACCGAAATCGAAACACCGTTATTGATGCCAAGTACTCCAGAAGGTGCTCGTGAGTTCCTCGTACCTTCGCGGAATGAGCCGGGTTCGTTTTATGCGTTACCGCAATCTCCGCAATTGTGGAAGCAGTTGCTGATGGTGGCGGGCATAGATCGCTATTACCAGATCGCTAAATGTTTGCGGGACGAAGACTTACGTGCGGATCGTCAGTACGAATTTATGCAACTCGACGCCGAAATGAGTTTCGTCGACCAGAACGACGTCATCGAAGTGATCTCGACGGCAGTGATCGCCGCGGCACTCGCTGCCACTGGGAGCGAGCCTCCACCGATCGAACGCATGACTTGGCATGAGGCGATGAACAATTTCGGCATCGATAAGCCTGACCTGCGCTTCGAGATGAAACTGATTGAACTCACCAGCATTTTTTCTGCCACAGAATTTAAAGCCTTCGCCTCCGCCGAATCAATCAAAGGCATTTGTGTCTCGCACATTGACTATCCACAACAAGCAGGCTCTGGTCGCAACAAACTTGATGCCCTTACCGATCGAGCCAAGCAACTTGGCGCGAAAGGGCTTGTGTGGCTAAAAGTCGGTGAGTCAGGAACGCTTGAATCGCCGGTAGCAAAATTCTTATCGCTGAGCGAGCAAGCCGGACTGATTAAACAGACTGGCGCTACCAGTGGCGATCTGATTCTTGTTGTTGCCGATACATGGTCCACGACCTGTTCGGTTCTTGGCCAATTACGCAACGATCTAGGTCGACCACCGGTGCATCAAGGGCCGTATAGATATGTATGGGTAGTTGACTTCCCGATGTTCGTTGGCATCAACCAAACAACAAAATTGCCGCAACCAGGACATCATCCGTTCTGTCATCCGCATCCGCAAGACGTCGACCGATTAGAAACTGATCCATTGAGTGTGCGAGCACTGGCTTACGACCTGGTGCTCAACGGATGGGAACTGGGCTCGGGTTCAATTCGAATTCATGAACCCGAACTGCAACGCCGTGTCTTTCGCCAACTTGGAATCTCCGACGAAGATGCTGATCACCGTTTTGGATTCTTTTTGCAACCATTCAAATATGGTGCACCACCACACGGTGGATTCGCTTTTGGTATCGACCGTTTGACGGCAATTCTTGCTGGTGAAGACAATATTCGTGAAGTAATTGCATTCCCAAAAACTCAGTCTGGTTCAGACCCGATGACAAATGCGCCGACAACTGTGGATCCATTGCAACTCACGGAGTTGGGAATCAGGTTGTTGCCACCAGCCGCAAAATGAAAGAGGATCTGTTTAGTGCGGCCGCAACGCAGCGACTTAAATCTCAGGCACCGCTTGCGGCGCGTTTGCGCCCGCGTTCACTCGACGAAATTGTTGGACAAGGTCATCTTCTTGCGCAAGGTTCTCCGCTTCGCACACTGATCGAAGAGGACAGGCTTTCTTCTGTGATTTTTTGGGGTCCACCCGGCACGGGGAAGACGACATTGGCAGAAGTAGTTGCACTAACCACACGGCGTCACTTCGAGCGATTGTCGGCGGTTAGTGCAGGAGTCAAAGATGTTCGCGAAGTAATTGATCGCGCCACCCAGCGTCTTGGACAATTTGATCGGGGCACGATCGTGTTTATCGATGAGATTCACCGATTCTCAACATCTCAGCAAGATGCTTTATTGCCATCAGTCGAAACAGGAATTATCACGCTGATTGGCGCCACAACAGAAAACCCATACTTCGAATTAAATGCACCACTACGTAGTCGCAGTATTTTGTTTCGTCTTGAACCATTGCAGGTCGCCGACGTCCGCGTGTTACTCGAACGCGGTGTTGTCGCCGAAGCTGCACACGCACAACCCGAAGCGCTTGATGCTTTAGCCATGAGATCAGGCGGAGATGCTCGTCAGGCACTGACGGCACTCGAAGTTGCATGTGCGTTGGCGCATGACAACGAACGCAATGTGACAATCGATCATGTCAATGCCGCGCTCGGCGTAAGTGCACTGCGCTATGGTCGCGACGATCACTATGACGTCATTTCTGCGTTTATAAAAAGTATTCGTGGTTCTGATCCGCAAGCGGGATTGTTCTGGCTTGCAAGATTGCTTGAGTCTGGTGACGACGCAAGGTTTATCGCTCGCAGACTCGTGATACTGGCCAGCGAAGATATTGGTATGGCAGATCCGAATGCATTGGTTGTTGCGGTTGCTGCAGCGAGTGCCCTAGAACATGTTGGATTGCCAGAAGCACAGTTAAATTTGGCGCAAGCGGTTGTTTATTTGGCAACGGCTCCAAAGAGCAATCGTGTCGCACTTGGGATTTGGTCGGCTCGCGAAGATATCCGCCGCGGAGTATCTAGCGAAGTGCCAGCCCATTTACGAGATGGCCATTATGCGGGCGCCAAAGATATTGGGCACGGCGATGGCTATCTCTATCCGCATGACGACCCACGGGGTTGGGTTTCCCAGCAATATTTGCCAGAAGAGGCAAAAGGGTCTCCACGCCGACAGAATGAGTACTACACGCCAGGCGGGCATGGATTAGAACACGAAATCGCTCGGCGAATTAAAGATCGCGAAACGACAAATCTCGATAAGACTAATCCCAATAAGACCAATCTATATAAGAAAGGTGAGGACGATTTATGATTAGGCGACTATTTTGGTTTCTGATCGGGGCAATTGCGGCAATTTTTGGTCTCAATTACATGAAGAAAAAAGCAGAGGCAACTGCTGATCGATTCTCGTCTGAGAATATTGCCGACACATTGACAGACTTAGCAACCTCGGTCAAAGATTACGCAGTTGGTCTGTGGCAAGGTGTCGTGTCTGGTGAGAGTCTTGATGAACAAGAACTTGCAAAATATTTTGAAAACACTAAGACATCCGAGCCAACCGCACCCCGCGAGTAGACTTGCCGTCTATGACGGCTGAAATTCGTAGCGCCAACGATCTACGTAACGCTTTTACGGGATTCTTCGAACAGCGCGGGCATATAAAAGTCGAGTCTGCCAGCCTGATCCCACACGATCCAACGGTTCTATTTACCGTGGCGGGCATGGTGCCGTTCAAGCCGTTCTTCGTTGGCGATGAAATTCCACCGTACAAACGAGCCGTGAGTGTACAGAAATGTGCACGCGCTGGTGGCAAACATAATGATCTTGACGATGTCGGTCGCACCAAGCGCCACTGCGTGTTTTTTGAAATGCTTGGCAACTTTAGTTTTGGCGACTATTTCAAGTCGGATGCAATTCCGTGGAGTTGGGAACTAGCAACCGAAGTATTTGGTTTCGATGGCGATCAACTCTGGATAACCGTGCACGAAAGTGACGATGAGGCCGAACAGATTTGGCACGATGTAGTTGGCGTACCGATGAATCGAATTCAACGCTTGGGAGATGCCGACAATTTTTGGCAAATGGGAGACACCGGTCCATGTGGTCCGTGTTCGGAGATTCATATTGATCGCGGACCGTCCTTCGGTCCAGATGGCGGACCGCTGGTCGACCAGAAAGGCGATCGCTTCTTAGAGTTCTGGAATCTTGTGTTCATGCAGTTCAATCAGGCGGCAGACGGTTCGCGCTCACCACTGCCAAAGCCTTCGATCGATACGGGGGCAGGTCTTGAGCGAATACTTGCGCTCAAGCAAGGCAAAGATTCTATTTGGGAGACGGATGTGTTGTTGCCATTAATCGAGCAAGCGCAATCGGTTACCTCAAAGAAGTACTTAATTGGTGATTACGAAGATCGGGCAAGTTTTTCGCTTCGCGTACTCGCAGAACATGCAAGGTCTTCGACGATGCTGGTCAATGACGGAGTGTTTCCGTCAAACGAAAATCGTGGATATGTACTGCGTCGAATTATTCGTCGCGCGGTACGTCACGCATATCTCTTAGGCACGGAGAAACTAGTGATGCCAAAACTTGTCGAAACTGCTATCGCCGTAATGGGCGAGGCGTACCCGTCGTTAGTGGCGAATAAAGATTTCATCATCGGCGTACTGACAAAAGAAGAAGAGAGTTTCCGTCACACACTTAAAAATGGTTTGGCAATTTTAGAAACCGAGTTCGAGAGTAACCAAAATTCAAAACAGCCACAAGTATTAAGTGGTTCGAATGCGTTTTTGCTCCATGACACTTATGGATTCCCGTTGGAACTAACACAAGAAATCGCCTTTGAACGCAACATTGAAGTCGATGTTGCGGGCTTTGATCTCGAGATGAATGCTCAGCGCATGCGTGCCAGGACAGCGCGCAAAGGTGCACAAACTGTGGATGATCTCGTGTCTAAATATCGAGAAATTTTGGACAAAAATGGTCAGACAAGCTTTGTTGGCTACACCAGCGACATCGCTGAGGCAAAAATATTGGCTGTTCTCGATATCGATGGTTCGGATCTGTCCAGCGTTGAGATTTTTTTGGACACGACACCGTTTTATGCAGAAAGTGGTGGCCAGGTCGGGGACAGTGGCACACTGCGAACTAGTAGTGGTGAGATTAAAATTACCGATACGATTTTCGCATTACCGGGACTGCGAAAACATCTTGGCGCCATAGTTAGTGGCGAAATCGAGGTTGGCCAAACTGTGACAGCGAGTATTGATGTAACTGCTCGTAACGCCACACGTAAAAACCACACGGCGACACATATTTTGCATTATGCATTACGAAAAGTTCTCGGTGATCATGTCAAGCAAGCAGGCTCGTTGGTTTCGCCAGACCGATTACGTTTTGACTTCAGCCACTATGCGCCACTGAGCCCGGGCGAAGTAGACCAAATCGAGCGAATCTCTAATTCGCAGGTACTTGCCAATGTCGCGGTGCGCGCCTATGAAACTTCCAAAACCGAGGCATCTGCGGCGGGTGCGATCGCGTTCTTTGGCGACAAATATGGCGATGTTGTTCGTGTCTTGGAGGCTGGCGACTCGGTGGAACTATGCGGCGGAACACATGTTGGAGCGACTGGTGATATT
>JABMNW010000203.1 GCA_013204455.1 Acidimicrobiaceae bacterium | reverse complement strand
GTCTCTATAGGAGTCAGCGACGGAGTCGGACCATTGGTAGGCGTCGTATATATACCTGCACTAGACGAACTATTTACTGCGACTCGAGGCGGGGGTGCATTTTTGAACAACAAACAAATTCATTGCAATGAAATTAGTGACATTTCTAAAGCACTAGTTTGCACAGGCTTCAGTTATCGACCAGAAACCCGAACTATTCAGTCGCGACGAGTCTCACATTTCATTCATAAAATTCGCGATATTCGTCGCCTCGGTGCAGCAAGCATCGACATTTGTTTTGTTGCTTGCGGCAGATTGGATGCATATTTTGAAGAGAACCTTTACCCTTGGGATCTGGCTGCGGGCGAACTCATTGCGATTGAGGCAGGGGCTCGCAGCGGCGATTTTCATGGCGGCAAATCCAGGCCCGAAGAGGTGATGATCGCAAGCCCTGGTATTTTTGATGCGTTGGGCTGGCTGATAACCCAAGCCGAACTGGCTGGATAGGTAATGATGAGAAGGTGGGAACTCGCATCCTGACCGTCGAGGATGACCAACGCATCCGTGCTTCGGTAAAATTGGCACTTGAAGACGAGGGATGGATTGTCGATGAGGCCGAAAGTGGTGAAGAGGCTGTAAAAGTTTTTGCTAGGACATCAGCAGATGTTGTTTTAATCGACATCATGTTGCCGGGTATGGACGGTTTCGACTTGTGCCGCACGATTCGTCGCTCTAGTGATGTGCCGATCGTGATGGTGACTGCACGAGTTGACACTCACGACGTTGTTGCAGGCCTCGAGGCTGGTGCCGACGACTATTTGACGAAACCTTTCGCGCCCAAAGAACTTTCTGCACGAATACGAGCCTTACTTCGTCGCGCGCGACCTGCAGCACCTGGACACGCGAAAATGAGCTTCGGCAATCTCGACATCATTCCTGATGAAGGCAAAGTTTTGCTCAACCAAAAAGAAGTGTCGATCACGAAAACAGAGTTTCGTTTACTATGCGAACTTGCGCAAGATCCAGGGGGTGTATTTAGCCGCGAAGATCTGCTCGACAAAGTTTGGGGTTATGGCTATTTCGGAGATGGTCGATTGGTTGATGTGCACATTCGACGGTTACGAATGAAAGTCGAGGATGATCCAGCAAACCCCAAACATGTCGTTACGGTTCGCGGATTGGGTTATCGATTGCAATCGTGACGAGTCCGATAACTAATAAACAGAGACCTGCAACAAATCTTCGCTTGCGAATTCGTGCTTTTGCTTTAAAGTATCGCTTTCGACGAATCGGACTACGTAACCGAATCCTGATTACATTCGGTTTTGGCGCATTGATTTTGTCGGTAGTGCTCGCTACCACGACCTACAGCCTTACTCGATCCAATCTCATTGCGCAGCGTGAAGAGAGTTCTGCCAAACAAGCGAATAGGAGTGCTCAGCTACTTACCACCGATTTAAAAACATATCCAGACAACGCACAGTTTTCGTTGTCACGCATTGGCGCAGATAATCCGCTTTTGTATTATCACGGCGAATGGACTCCAGCCATTGCAAATTTTGGTCCAAACTTAATTCCAGAATCTTTGCTTAAACAAGTGATCGAAGAGAAGGTCTCTGCGCGAATAATTACCCGCATAGGAAAAGATACTGTGTTGATTATTGGCATCCCGCTAACTGATATCAACGCCCAGTATTTCGAGTTCATTACCTTTGATCACGTTGGCGCAACGCTCGAGAGTTTGCGCCTCGCACTGCTTTCGGCGGCAGCCATAACTACATTCGTTGGTCTAATGCTTGGATTATTTGCTGCCCAGAGAGCGGTACGGCCATTGGCGAGTGCAGCCCTCGCCGCCCGAGCAATTGCCGATGGGCGCTTAGATACTCGTCTAGAGCCAACTAGTGATCCAGATCTAAAAATTCTTACTGAGAGTTTCAATGAGATGGCAGAAACCATGCAAAAGCGCGTCGAGCGTGATGCCCAGTTCGCTTCTGACGTAAGCCATGAATTGCGCTCCCCACTAATGACCCTGAGTGCTTCCATTGAGGTGATGAATGGTCGCCGTTCTGAGCTATCTGACCGATCACAAGCGGCACTTGATCTACTAATTGCCGATGTCGCACGATTTCAAAGTCTCGTCGAAGACTTATTAGAAATCTCCCGCTTTGATGCCGGTGCTATTCGTCTAACGCGAGAAAATCTAAACCTGATGGAGTTTGTGCGTCAAGCGGTTGCGGTCAGTTCGCTTCCTGAGACAAACATCTCGTGTGAAACAGATATTGAAAAAATAATAATCCGTGGCGACAGAAGACGACTTGCGCGAGTGATCGCTAATTTAATTGACAACGCTCGTGTGCATAGCGATGGCACACCATCGGTTGTGGTTTCGCTCGCCGAAGAAGACGCACCAGTTGGTCATGTTTGGATAGCCGTCGAAGATGATGGACAGGGATTAATTGAATCCGAGATGCAACGAATTTTTGACCGCTTTACACGTGGTGCGATGGCGGGTAACCGTGGCACCAGCGAAGGCGCTGGGCTTGGATTGGCACTAGTTAATGAACACGTTCGTCTTCATGGCGGACGAGTATGGGCGCAACATCGTCGCGACGGTGAACCTGGCGCTCGATTTGTTGTCGAACTATCAATTGAGTCGCAATCATGAGTGTTGTCATTGCAATCGATGCTGGAACAACTGGGGTTAGATCGCGAGCAGTGTACAGTGATGGCACTTTGGCCACGGCTTCGTATCGCGAAGTCACACAATATTTTCCGCAACCTGGCTGGGTTGAACATGATGCCACCGAAATTTGGCAAGCCGTATTGGCAACACTTCAAGATGTCGTCGTTCAAATTGACGAAACAATAACTGCGATTGGTATAACCAACCAGCGCGAAACAGTAGTTGCCTGGAATAAACAAACAGGACTGCCTTACGGTCATGCAATCGTCTGGCAAGACCGCCGTACTTCCGACCGTTGTCTCGAGCTCGCCGAGTATTTGCCCCTTGTACGCAAACAGACAGGACTGGTTTTAGACCCATATTTTTCAGGAACAAAAATTGAGTGGCTACTTACAAATCGGGATATACCGCAAGACGACGATCTGTGCATTGCGACCATTGACTCTTGGTTAATCTGGAATCTCACTGGTGGCAAATCATTTGTAACTGATCCGTCAAATGCCAGTCGAACGATGTTATTTGACATCAATCAAATGCAGTGGAGCCAAGAACTCTGTCAGATACTAAATGTTCCGAAAACGATTTTGCCAGAGGTTCGTGCCTCGAGTGGCCGTTTCGGTGCAACTATTAAGCACGGTTCATTGCCTGCTGGCATTGCCATATCGGGCGTGGCCGGAGATCAACAAGCAGCTCTATTTGGTCAGGCATGTTTTGCACCAGGAAACACCAAGAACACATACGGCACTGGCAGTTTCGTGTTGATGAACGTTGGCACAACCTGCCCTTCACCAAAAGATGGCTTACTAACCACGGTTGCGTGGCAACTCGGTTCGCAAAAGCCTGTCTACGCGCTTGAAGGCGCGATTTTTGTAACTGGTGCGGCGATTCAATGGTTACGTGACGGACTAAACATTATCGACCGTGCTAGCGACATCGGTCCCCTGGCACAAAGTGTTAGCGACTCTGGCGGAATTGTCGTCGTGCCAGCATTTACCGGACTTGGTAGTCCGTGGTGGGATACATATGAACGAGGTTCGATTTTTGGAATTACGCGCGGAACATCACGCGCTCATATTGCTAGAGCAACAATTGAATCAATTGTTTATCAGACACGCGATGTTGTCGAATCGATGACCAGCGCATCTGGCGTTACTATTTCTGACTTACGCGTAGATGGCGGAGCTGCGGTGATGGACTTTATGTTGCAACTTCAAGCAGATCATCTAGCAGTTGATGTATTGCGACCAAAGGAATTAGAAACGACGGTGATGGGAGTGGCATATCTCGCTGGCTTGGCACAGGGAGTCTGGGATTCGACCGAAGATATTTCCAAAGCGTGGCAACTCGACGTAACATTTTCTCCAAAGAATGATCCGGTCGGCTACGAAACTTGGCAAAGTGCGGTAAAGCGATCAATGAACTGGTCTCATGTGTAGCGTTAGGTTGCGTAAAGCTTGTTGAATCCGTTGTTCATTTTCGATGAGTGCGAATCGGGCGAAGCCTTCTCCGCCAGGACCGAACCCGGATCCAGGCGATAATGCAACATGGCACTCACTGACAAGGTGCGAACAAAATTCGACCGAGTTCATTTCTGAGTACTGCTCGGGGATCCTTGCCCAGACAAACATCGAGCCTCGCGGTTTTGGTACATCCCAACCAATTTTCTTAAGACCGCTACATAACACGTCGCGACGCGATTCGTAGATCGCACACACTTCTTTAGGCACACCAGAGGCTTCGTCAATCGTCACAGTTGCAGCGATCTGAATCGGTTGAAATATGCCGTAGTCGAGGTAACTCTTTAATTTGACGAGTGCCTGCACAACACTTGTGTTGCCGACCAAAAATGCACACCGCCACCCAGCCATCGAGAATCCCTTGGTCATCGAATACAACTCGACGGCACACTCAAGTGCGCCCTCCGCTTGCAAAATTGATGGTGGCTGGTATCCATCAAATCCGATATCGGCGTAAGCAAAGTCGTGCACGACGATCATCTCTCGTTCGCGACAAAAATCAACCAGTCGCTGCATAAACGGTAAATCCACAGTTGCGCCAGTCGGATTATGCGGAAACGATACAACTAATACTCGTGGTTTTGGATTTTCAGAATCACATGCGTTGGTTAAACTACCGAAGAAATCTTCGCTAAATTTTGCAAATTGTTCTGGATCGTCCGGATTCTGCTGACTACGCATCGGCACCTGGCGAATATCCGCACCAGCAAACAGCGGACCGTAAATATGAATTGGATAACTCGGTGCTGGCACGACCGCCACATCGCCCTTGTCGAGCAACACCCACATTAAATGGCTGAAACCTTCTTTAGCGCCGATCGTGTTGGTTATTTGCAACTCTGGATCAAGATCTACATTCCAGTTGCGCTTATACATCCCCGCCACAGCCTCACGAAGTTTGGGTAGTCCGCGCGAAATTGAGTACCGATGATTACGTGGATTACGCGCAGCCTCTACCAGTTTTTCTACAGCGATGTCCGGCGATGGGATGTCTGGATTTCCAAAACCTAAGTCGACTACGTCAACTCCGTCCTGGCGTGCGGCAATCTTGAGGTTGTTGATGATCGTAAAAACATATGGGGGCAAGTTGGTAATCCGTCGAAATTCCATCGCGTCACTCTAATTCGTCGAGAGAAGTGCTGCACCGATGGCACCCGCACTTTCCCCGAGTTGTGCTACTCGCAACTCGGGGTGTGCTCGATGCTCCGGCGAATAAAGAATTTGACCAAACCAGTTACGAATATGCGGCATGATCACATCGGCTGACGTTGCCAGCCCGCCGCCAATCACAATCACATCAGGGTCGGTGATGTTCGTCAGATTTGCTAATCCAATAGCGACCCATTTGCCAAAAACATCGAGCAATTCTGTGGCTTGGGCGTCGCCGCTCGCCGCTCGTGCAATAACCTCTTCGCCACGTTCACCTCCAGCAATCGCTGCCAAACCAGAGCCCGATGCATAACGCTCCCAACATCCACGACGACCACACGGACATGAAAGTCCATCAGGGTGCACAACCATGTGTCCGATCTCTCCGGCAAATCCGTGACTACCGCGTTGCAGTTTTCCGCCAATGACTAGTCCGCCGCCAATTCCTGTTCCAAGTGTGACCATCCACAAATCGCTAGAACCGCGACCGGCGCCTACTTGCCACTCAGCATGCGTCGCAGAGGTCGCATCATTTTCGACGGTCACGCGATGATTGAGTCGAGTCTCGAGTTGAGAACGTAAATCAAAATCTGTTGCGCCTTTCAAATTTGGTGATGCTCGCACCACACCTTCTGGTGTGATCAACCCAGGCATGCCGACTCCGATTGTTGAATAAGTTCCAAGTTCTTTCGCAATTTCTACAAGAGTTGTGACAAGTTCTTTCGCATGGGGCGTTGGCCGACGTACCGACTTTACGATTTCGTAACCGTCGAAGAGAACTCCAAGACATTTCGTTCCGCCGACATCGATGCCAGCAACGGCCGTCACGACTCGCAGCGAACCTTGAGCTCCTTCAAGGTATGCAAGATACGACCTTCGGCACGGCGCTTGATAAACCCAGGAAGCGGAACAATCAATTCAATGGACAAAATATAAGTTACTTTTGTTGCCTCACCCAATGGCTCGAATCGAAACTCGCCGTCAATAGCGCGTTCGATGTCACCTTGCACGAGATGCCACGAAATACTTTTTGGTGCTAGCGAATAATTGTATTCGAGTGTGTAATTTGTGCTTCTACCAAGTGCCGCGACGCGGTAATCCACGAGTGTTGGTCGAGACTGCGCATCACGTTCGCGAATCACGGCCTCCTTTACATCGTGAGCCCATTCTGGGTAACGCTCCACGTCTAGCGCCACAGCAAGACAATGTTCGGGAGTTGCCGAAATGATTTCTATCTCAGATGCTGAATCAGGCACCCCACCATTGTTATCTACAAACAGGTCTGTTATCGCATTCTTGCTTTTTGGCTTTTCTAGGCACTATTGGGTCTGGCTAGAACACACCCAATGTTCGGCCAAGGGTGACCGCGAGTTTGTCGTAATCGAACTCGCTTTGAGCACGCAATCTTGAGGCCTGACCCATGCGTTGGCGTTCACCACTGTCGCCCAACAATCGTTGCAGGGCCGCAACTACATCGTCAACTCGATTTGGATTGTTAACGATCAGGCCAGTTTCGCCGTCAATTATTGCATCAGCCGACCCACCGCTGCGACCTGCAATCTGCGGCACGCCACAAGCGGCTGCCTCGGCAAAGACGATACCGAATCCTTCTTGTTCAAGTCCGCCCCAGCGAGATCGACACAACATTGCACAAATATCGGCGCACCCATACAACATCGGTAATTGCTCATCGGTTAAGCGACCAAGCATCGTCACTGGGGCGCGAAGTTCACGGATGATCCGCTCCAAGCGGGCACGGTCTCGCCCATCGCCGCCAATAACCAGCCGTAAACGAGGACGATCGCTTGCGAGGTGTGCAACTGCACGAATTAACATATCAAAACCTTTACGCGGCACAAGTCGACTGATACCAACAACTAATTCAGCGTCCTGAGAAATTGCAAACTGCTTTCGGGCGTTTGCTCGTTGCACTTCACTCAGCGGACGAAACCGCGCGAGGTCAACACCAGGAGTGATTGTCGTAATCTCAAGATCACGACCCGCGACATGACGCGCTTCTTGGGCCGGATAACTACCCGAGGCGATTATCTTTGTGGCTTGGCGCAAAACTTTGCCAAGCGCCCGCGATGAAACTGGAAGTCGACCAGGCACAGCTACTTCAGCGCCGTGCAACACAACTGCATACGGAAGATCTAGCCACGGTCCGATAATTCCGAGTGGTACTGCTGGGTCGAGCACAACTAGTTCTGCGCCAAACTCACGCGCCAGCGTGTTGATCCTACGAACCATCAGCGGATGGGGCAATAGCACTGGCTCTCGTATCCGCCGCACTAAAAACTTTTGTGCGGCGTCAAATTCTGCTGCCCCTTTATACGGGCTCGTTAAAACTGCAAAACTCTCAGGTGGTAAGCGGCGCCACCATTCATAAAGAAGACTCTGAATTCCGCCGATCTTGGGCGGAAAATCGTTAGTGACGAGCAGGTGCTTCATTGATCATCACTTTAGGTGTTGGCAAAGCATCAAGTTCGGCCTGCACGATCGGGTCGGCATCTTTATAAGGCAGTAAGTGATTTAGACCTAATCGGGCTGCTGCCCAGACAGCATGACTTCGCAAAATCGGATCAGCATGCGACAAGTACGAAACAAGTACATCGTGCGTCGATGAATCTTTTGCATCGCCGACATTGCCAAGAATCACAAGCGCGTTACGTCGTAACCATTTTGGGTCGCGATCAGCGATATACCACGGATCGAATTTTTGAAGAAGTTCAGCATCGTTGGCCAATAACACCGCGATCACGGGAACCCAAGCGCGAGTATCACTTGTTAGTGGCTGTACCTCGCCATGACGCACTGTTGGAGGACAAACTTCTTGACAATCATCACAACCGTAAAGTCGATCCCCTAGTACCTCGCGATAAGCAATATCGAAGACGCCAGGCTTTTGCAACAACCACGCCAAACATTTATGCGCGTCCACAACACCAGGTGCGACTATTGCCTGCGTCGGACAATTATCTACACACCGCCTGCATGCCCCACATCCATCTGCGACGAGTTTCGTCGCCGGGACAAGTGGCGCATCGGTGACCACACTTCCGAGCACAAAGTAACTTCCCGCGCCCTCGATCAGCAAGTTTGCATTCTTGCCATACCAACCCAAGCCAGCTTGATACGCAACTTCGCGGTCGACTATCGAGTTGCCATCGGCGAAGACAATCGCTCGCCAACCATCTGCTTTAAGTTGCACAGCGATTGCGCGCAATGCATCACGAAGTGGTTCGTAATAATCTCTCCACGCATATCGCGCAACTCGGGCCGAGACTAGACGGTCTGGACTTGGTCGATCTGGCATCTGTGTCGAATACGATCGCGCTCCAACTATTACGGACTTTGCAGAAGCCATTGTGCTTGTTGGATCAGTGGATCGCATCGGATTGCGATAGGTGAATTCCATCTGATTATGCAGTCCAAGGGCTTTTCTCTCGGTTAGCGCCGTGCGGGCTCGTTGCAAAATGTCGGCGCTGGTGATTCCCGCGCGATCCAGTCCAGCAGCAAGACCGATAGCAACTAGTTGCTCGCCGTACTGCCGGCTGGCACCCAACGCGACGGAGTTAGCGTCGAGTGTTACGTCAAGTGTTACGTCTGGTTTTTTAACTGGTTTTTTAGACAACGGCACGATGCCGAAGCGTAGGCACCATTCCGGCATTTGCCAGCATCCGCAGAGTTCTTTGTTCTTCTAGGTTCAGCACCACGGCTTGCTCGTTCGACTCGGCACAGAAAAAGGAGACCACGCAATCATCGCATGCAACGGTTGCCCGCATAATGCAGGTGTCGCAACTAACTACGAGCGAATCACTGGCTACCGGCAAATCGCTGGCTAAACAGGTATGACTTGGGACTTGGATTCGGGGGGAATTTTGCATCTGTTGTTCTCCTCTGTTCTATGTAACTATGCCCCAACCGTGTAACAGAGTTAAGTGTTCTAAATCCACCAGGTTGCAGCGACTAGCTCGGCTACCAAAACTTCAACTACGGGTGGCAAACAGTGGCCGAAGTATTGTTTGTTAGCGCAATTACCTTGCCCGCATTTTTATAACGATCGCAAATCATGATCTTGATTCAGTGTGAACTTGATTCGCCCGTTGGTTCGCGCTCAAGCACGGTTAGGCGTCCGAGCACTTCGTCCATTTCCACGTAACACGATTGCAGATGGCGAGAACCGCCCTTGGTGAAACCGGTGCGCCCGTGCATTACACGGCGGTTGTTGACGATATACATGTCGCCGGCGTTCATTCTTAGTTGGACGCGATACTGGGTCGATTCGCGCATTGCACCGTACGTCATATATGCGTCATAGAACGCTTCCATCTTGTCGCTTCGTAATAGGAACGGCTGCACCGAATGGTTCGAGAACCTAACCGATTTGATATCTCCATCAGGAGTCAACTCGATTGTCGCGGCATCGTTTTCTAGCACGAGGTCAACATCACTGAACCAGTAATGCAGATTGGTCTTGACGAGTAGATCGAATTTTTCGGGTGCCTGTTTGCGCAGATCTTCAGCCACCTTGAATCCGTCCACGAGCGTGGCTTGCCCACCCTCCGATTCGCAGACCAAAAAGTGCGTGAGCTGCATCGTCGGGGCTGGATCGCGATATCCCTCATCGGTGTGGAGCAGCAATGGCAGGCTCGTGTAGGCCAAAGAGTTGGCATCTTCAATGGATCTGACATCAAAGACCTCTCCCCAGCTTGTGGTTCGGATCTGGCCGAACAGTTTTCCGACATCGGATACTGTCCCCGAAATAGTTGGTACTTCGTGCAGTAACGCCACCCCATAGT
>JABMNW010000202.1 GCA_013204455.1 Acidimicrobiaceae bacterium | reverse complement strand
TTTAGATTTGAGCCTTACTTCGTGCGGCTATTTAGATTTGAGCCTTACTTCGTGCGGCTCTGCTCCGGGCCAATAAATGTGGGGGGATTAACTTCTCTGCGTCACTAAGTTCTGGCGCCGGACCGTCAGTAGTTGGCGCGGCGGTCTGAGTTGGTGCAACCTTGGCCAACAACTCTTCAACACTTGGTGGCTTCATCCCTGGCTTCCAGTATTGATGCAGATCAGTAACGATTTGGGCAAGATCGCCATCGCGCGAACCAGCGACAAGATCCACTGTGACGATATTGCAAAATATGTGCACACTCGTTACGGCGCCACTGGCAAAAAGTCGCCGCGCCAATTCGGCAGCTGCTCTCGGACCAATAGCCTGTGCCGCACTGGTAAATCGTTCGTGGCCTTGACCAGTGAGTGTGCGATTCAACTCAAATCGAATCCGCCCAGGTACCCCTGCTGCGGTTTGCTTGACGGTTACTGGCTGACCCACCCGAGGCAGACTAGTCAGTTCAGACCGCTGACGCACGCTTTCGCGCAAATGCCTCTGTGCAACTACGGTTATCAGCCATGGCTACAACAACAGTCGAGCAATTTACGGTCGATGCGCACAAGTTTCTTGCGGCCAATGCCGAACCACGCGAATCCCAGAAGGCGTTCGTTTGGGGAGAAGGCTCGGACAATGTTTCGATGTTCGAAGAGCGCAGCAAGAAATCTGAAGACGAACTAGTTAGTCGTGCCAAAAATTGGCGTCAACTTAGGTTTGACGCAGGCTTTGGTTGGATCACTGGCCCAACTCAATATGGCGGCGCCGGGCTATCTAGCGAATTCGAAAAGGCTTACAACAAAGCCGAGTCGCAATACAAGATTCCTAATCAAGCGATTTTTCAAATTGGTCTTGGCATGGTTGCACCAACAATTCTTGTGCACGGCAGTGATGTAGCCCGCGAGAAATTTCTCCGTGCAATGTGGCGTGCCGATATTGTTGCGTGTCAATTATTTTCCGAGCCTGGCGCTGGCAGTGATCTCGCATCATTGCAAACAAAAGCCGAACGCGATGGCGACGAATGGGTTATCACTGGCCAAAAAGTCTGGACATCTGGCGCACAGTTCAGTGATATCGGCGAAATTATCTGTCGCACCGACCCAGGTCTGCCCAAGCACAAGGGTCTGACTGGATTTATCGTTGAGATGCGCGCACCTGGTGTGGAAATTCGTCCACTGCGACAAATGACAGGCGGAGCGAGTTTCAATGAAGTGTTCTACAACGAAGTTCGTGTGCCCGACAGTTATCGTCTCGGCGATGTAAATAATGGTTGGGCTGTTGCACTTACGACGCTGATGAACGAGCGTGCCGCAATTGGCACTGCCGGTAGCGGTGAGACTTCGATGTTTACGCGGATTCAAGCAATGGTCAAACACTTTGGTTTAAGCAACGATGCAGTCGTGCGCGAAAAAATGGCTGATCTATTTATTCGTGCGAAAGTTGCGAGTTACAACAACCAACGGGCACTCGACAAAATTCGTGCTGGACAAACTCCTGGACCGGAAATGTCGATTGCCAAAATGGCTCTTGTCGACAACCAGAAGAGAATGAACGACTTTTTGTGTCTCGTGCTTGGTAGCAAAATACAAGCCGACACTGGCGAATGGGGCACCTACGCGTGGAGTCAATTGTTGCTCGGCGCGCCTGGCATGCGCATTGCCGGTGGATCGGACGAAATTATGCGCAACATTGTTGGCGAACGTGTACTTGGACTGCCAAAAGATACTGGCATCGACTCGAAATCTGCATTCCGCGATCTCAAAGTCGGCACACAAAAAAATTAACCAGTTGGTGGCTAATTCAGCATTTTTGCAGCGTTTTTGCTGTAAATAGTTGCTAAGTGGACCTCCTATCAGTACAGTTCCTGCCATGGCACGCACTACCACAACCAATAGTTTCCAATGGTCCGATCTGGGTCGACGATCGAGCGAAGTCGGCGACGCACTCGATACCCACGGTGAAGTCACCGTCGTGCGGGGTTCCCAGATGCTCAGACTTGCCGTATCTACTGAACGCTCGATCGCAGACACATTGCGGGAAATGTGTCGTGTCCTGACGGTGCTTGTGAAGGACGACGACTCCACCCACGTCACGAAGATACTTAACGAAGCCTGGCCGTGGACAAGGGCGCTGCCACTCGAGGACCAGATCGCTTTTGCGCGCGAGGTCGGCTCCGTGGCTGAGATGTGTGAGTCATTGAATTCTTGGCGTCAACTAATCGACATGGTTGCTGATTGGCGTCGAACTGCACGCGCTTGGGCCGACGGAGAAGCACCCCTGGTCCGTGTCGAAGCACCTGTCGGGACACTCGCAACTCGACCTGCATGACGAAGCGAGGCGCTCGCGCCACACGACCTCCGTAGCCGGGCCAGTGGACCATTCGGTATGCGGACAGTGAAACTGGCAAAGGATGGGAGGATCTCTCTTCACAGATGGCGTCGAGCATTGCAACCCTGTTCGACAAACTCACTGCAGATCCAACTCATGCCGATAATCGAGACAGACAGGGGCCACTCAGGGGAACACTCGGGCATGCTCAGATTCGAGGTCAGTCACTGCCGCAATGGCAATATGAACTGGCCAGTGGGGGGCGCATTTGGTACGCCATCGACCAGACAAAGAAGACAGTCTGGATAACCAAGGCCACTACTCGTCACCCCAACGAGACCAAGTAGTCCGATATACCCAGAAATTCGATGGTATTACGATTACATAACCAGTTCTGAATGGGGCAGACCACTTACCCAAAAGGAGAGACGAATCATGTTTCAAGGCTTTAAGAAATTTATTATGCTCGGGAATATCGTCGATCTGGGAATCGCCGTCGTCATCGGCGTGTCCTTTGGTGCTGTTGTTACGGCGTTGGTCGCGGATTTCATTACACCGCTGATTGCGGCCCTCTTCGGCCAGAACGATTTCTCTAGTTTGACCTTTACGATCAACCAGAGCGTCTTTCGATACGGACACTTCATCAACTCGATAATCTCGTTCTTCGCGGTCTCGGCATCGATCTATTTCATCGTGGTAGTGCCGAAGCAAAAACTCGCCGAACGTCGGAAGACCGGCCAAGAGGTACCGTCAGATTCGCCAACGCCATCGGACGAAGTAGTGCTACTCAAGGAAATTCGCGATGTCCTAGTGCGCAACGCGAACAAGTGAACTATGTTTCATCCATATCGATGCTTACTAAGCGGTGAGAGTGCAGCCGATGGCACCCTAGATGGGTGAAAAGACCGACGTGAAGTGTCGCAACGCCGCTGCTTCTTTCGTGATTCGATAGCCATGTAACTGCGGCGCCGTTTGAGCAACAGCGAGACAGACTTCGATGACATAGTCGATATGACTTTGTGTGTAGGTTCGTCGTGGGATTGCCAGTCGCACAAGATCCATTGTGGCGGGTTCTTCCGAACCATCTGGCTTGCGTCCAAACATTACGGTGCCAATCTCACACCCACGCACACCACCGACTTTGTATAACTCAACTGCAAGCGACTGTCCCGGATATTGCAGTGGATGAATATGGGGCAGAAGGGCGCGAGCATCGATGTACACGGCATGGCCACCGATCGGTTGAACAACTGGGATACCGGCCGTAACAAGCGCTTTGCCGAGATACGCAGTCGATTCGATTCGATACTTCAAATAATCGTGCGAAACGACTTCCGTGAGCCCAACGGCTAACGCTTCAAGATCACGCCCGGCAAGTCCGCCGTAAGTTGGAAACCCTTCGGTCAAAATCAACAAATTGCGACATGTCACCGCCAGATCGTCGTCGTTCATTGCGAGCCAACCACCAATGTTGCCCAGTGGATCTTTTTTCGCACTCATCGTCATCCCATCAGCCAACGAGGCGACTTCGCGAATGATATCCACGACAGTGCGGTCACCTTGACCTGCTTCGCGCTCGCGGATGAACCAAGCATTTTCAGCAAACCGACAGGCATCCAAGAAAAAAGGAAGATTGTATTTCTTGCAGATTGCACTCACCCCACGAATATTTTCAAGGGATACGGGCTGACCGCCGCCGGAGTTGTTCGTGATTGTGATCATCACGGCAGGAATGTTCTCCACGCCGCGTTCATTGATCAACGCTTCGAGCGCAGCCAGATCCATATTTCCCTTGAAAGGGTGTCGGCTAGCGGGGTCGCGACCCTCGGGAATCACAAGATCAATCGCCTCGGCTCCCGTGTATTCGATGTTCGCGCGCGTCGTATCGAAGTGTGTGTTGTTGGCGATCACCTTTCCGGCTCCGCAGATCGCGGTGAAGAGAATTTTCTCTGCGGCACGCCCCTGATGGGTGGGGATGATGTGTTTGAACGGGAACAGATTCTGAACCGCATCCTTAAATATTTCCCACGAGGGAGATCCCGCATAGGACTCATCGCCATGCTGAATTGCGGCCCACTGATTGCGGCTCATCGCTCCAGTTCCAGAATCGGTCAGCAGGTCGATCAAGACATCGTCAGATCGAAGCGAGAAGAGGTTGTATCCGGCTTGTTTTATGTGTTCTTCGCGCTCTGGTTGAGTTGTCATGCGCAGTGGCGCAACCGAGTGGATCTTGAATGGCTCGATGATTGTCCTAAACGTCATTTTGTAACCACGGTACATAGTTGGGCATAAACGCCCACGATGTGCGATGAATCGCTGACGGACCGTAGCCCTGTAATGCAGCGCGATGCTTCGGGCACGGATAACCCTTGTTCGTATCGAAGTGCCAATGTGGATAATCCGTTGCGCACGATCGCATCATCCGGTCTCGCGTAACTTTTGCCAACACCGATGCAGTAGCCACCGAGACACAATCCACATCTGCTTTAACTTCCAAAATAATTTGCGTTGCGTGCGGTGATACAAAATCCCAACGGCCATCCACAATTGCCACATCCACACTTACACCAAGTGCGGCAAATCCACGCGCGGCCGCAAGACGTTGCGCTGCAACCATGCCCAACTCGTCGCACTCGAGAGCCGTGGCCAGTCCTGTCGACCACTTAAAACATTTCTCGGCAACTTCATCGAATATTGCCTCGCGCCGAGCCTCTGCAAGTTGTTTCGAATCGCGCACTCCGCCAAGAACGAGCGCTGGTTCATCGGCAAAGATCAAATCATCACTCAGCATCGCAATACCAATTACGAGTGGCCCTGCCCAACTACCTTTACCAACTTCGTCAATTCCAATAATTGTTTTAGCGCCATGTTCACGTAACACACGTTCGCGAGACGCGTTTGGCCATGGCTTGATTTTTCTCATTAGCGCAAATGAACACTGGCTGGCGCAGATGTGAACTCACCGACTTTCCACCACATACGATCCTGTAAAAGTTTCTCTGCCGCGGTTGGAGTTACTGCAGCAAGTAATCCACCACTAGTTTGCGGGTCCATACATAACGCAACACTTGCATCATCTGCATCGGATGTGAAATGCCCATCTACATATGTTCGGTTGCGCGGATCTCCACCGGTTCTTATTCCGCGTTGTGCGGCATCTAGTGCGCCTGGGTATGTGCGTATCGATGATCCGTCTAAAACCAACTGCACTGCAGATTGATGCGCCATTTCCCATCCGTGACCAGCAAGTCCGTATCCGGTTACGTCGGTAACTGCATGCACATCTGTGCCGAATTCTTGCAATTGTTCTGAAGCCACGCGATTTAATTGGCGCATGCCAGTAATCGCCACAAGTTTGTCATCGTGTGTTCCACCAGCAAGTGTTAATCCTGTACCGATTGGTTTAGATAGCAATGCAATGTCGCCTGCGCGTGCTCCACCTTTGCGAAATATTTTTCGTGGATCAACAATACCTTGCACTGCTAATCCAAAAACTGGCTCTGGGTTGCGAATCGTGTGACCGCCCGCAACCGTTCCGCCGGCTTCTGCCACCACTCGCGCAGCAGCAGCAAAAATTGTCGAGATTGCATCGCGCGGAAAGTGCTCGGGAAACGCCGCAATATTTACAGCCATTACCACTCGCCCACCCATTGCAAAAACATCGCTACAGGCATTGGCCGCAGAAATCGCACCAAAATCATCTGGATCATCAACTAGCGGCGGAAAAAAATCTGTCGTACTTACGATGGCGACGTCACTGCTCACTTGATACACGGCTGCGTCATCAAATGGTGCGAGTCCAACAAGTAGCGCTGGGTCGATGTTCGGCTGAAATTCACTGGCTAGTTCACCGACAAGCTCTTCGAGTAGTGATGCTCCCCACTTGGCAGCACACCCACCGCATGACGTCCACTCAGTGAGTTTCAGCGGTGCTGATCGGGGCATCGGCTGCGTATCTTCTTGCGGTCTAGTCATGTCTCTAGCCTATTTCACTAGCTATTTTATTAGTGCACTTTGCTAGCTCACTTTGCTGGCTCACTTTGCCAGCCGCGTAACAATGTCTCGCCACTTTTATCTGTTGACGAAAACGAACTATCAAGTGCGCTAGACACAACGCGCACGCCAGGCGGACCATCGATTTCCCACAATAATGCTGGTCGCTCACCGTGCCAACGCACTGCAAAGGAAACTAGATGCTCATGCGTTGCGATCAGATTGAAGCACTCAAAGTTAACACCTAACCATGATTTGTCGATTCCGCGCGGACAAATGTCAACCGAGCCGTCACGACGCAATGTTGCCAGTTGCGATTCAATCCAGGCGATAACTCGTGCGCTCGTTGCTGGTGTTTCGTGTCTAGTTGGCATTTCTCGAGTAACACGCGGCTCAGCAAGCCGTGCCCACACTCTTGCAATATCATCGCGTCCGCGATGCTCACCAGCACGGTTCAAAAGCAGGCTTGCCGACAACAAAGCACGCTCATCATCCCACTCGACAATTTTATTACGCGAGCAACGTTCGATGATTCGCTCGGTGGCAAATGCAACGTCGCTAGCCCACTGTTCGGCCGTATCACCCAGGCGCACCCGCTCGGCGAGATCTAAAACAAATTCAACGTCATCAAGATTATTGCGATTAGATATCGGCTGGCTCAACAAGATCCCACAGCGCTGCGTAGTCAGCAATGTCGACCACGAATGTTCTGGCACATCGATGCGACTAGTTGATTGCAATACGCGGATCCATCCACGCTCGACTTGCTCTGCGCCCGGTAGAGCCTCAAGATCGATCGTCGTTGAACTGGTCGTTGAATCACCGACTTGAATCGCCACACGCATCGTGGCGTGATGTCCGACCGGGAAGACAACACTTCCTGGCGGCAAATCAATTCCTTTTACGCCAGTCGGGCTCGGCGCGCGCATGGTTGCGATATCACCGCGATCAAATGCAACAGCAATCGGCAACGACGAATCGTTATAGATCTCAACAACAACCAAGCCGCCCAAGTTGGCAACTCCATAAACACGTTGGACAGCATCTCCACCCGGAACTTTTACTCGCGTTTCAATAACTGGCACATCGGAAATCAATCGCTGTCGAACAGTTGTTTCACGCGCCGGCTGATACCAACGGTCATCGGCAGCGATAAACCAACTAAGACGCGGTTCGTCATTAACCAACACATCACCCCACGGTGTAACGGCCGCACGCCACAAAGCACCCCGCACGCCAACCGGTGTACTCAATCGAATTCCGACTTACTGACTCGCGCCAAGAGTCGCAATAGTCCATCTTTGGCGCTGATTGTTCCTTCACAAACGGCTGCCACCTGTTCGGTGATTGGCATAACTACGTTGCACCGCTGAGCTAATTGCAACACCGACAAAGACGACTTAACGCCTTCGGCAACCATTGTCATTGACGCCAAAATTTCACTGATTGATTCGCCTTTGCCAAGTCGCACGCCGACCGCGGTATTCCGACTTTGCGCAGATGCACATGTCGCAACCACATCACCGAGCCCAGCCAAACCGGTAAATGTGTGCGGATTCGCGCCCAACGCGACGCCCAAGCGCGACATCTCGGCCAACCCACGAGTGATCAATGTGGCTTTGGAATTGTCACCAAATCCCATTCCTTCGATGATCCCTGCTGCAATTGCAATCACATTTTTTACAACACCACCAATTTCACAACCCAATACATCTGGATTTGTATACACACGTAATGTTGGTCGCGTAACTAGCACCTGTATTTGTCGCGCCAAAGCATCATCGACGCAAGCGACAACGGTTGCTGCAGGTTGACCCGACAATATTTCGTGCGCCAAATTCGGACCGGTCAGCACGGCCACAGGGTGACCTGGCAACTCGTCAACGATCACTTCACTCATTCGTTTCAATGTCTCACGCTCGAGCCCTTTAACCAAACTCACAATCGGCACACCAGCGCTGACATACTTTGCAACTTCGATAAGCACGCCGCGAAACCCATTTGACGGCACCGCCATCATCACAACCGAAGCATCACTAACGACATCTCGTAGATTCGCAGAACTAGATAAACTCGTCGCAAGCATCATGCCTTGCAAATAGTCAGGATTTTCGTGACGTGTTGTTATCTGGTGTGCGAGTTCTTCGCGCCGTGCCCACAACACTGTCGGCTGATTATGGGCCACCGTGCTGGCAACTGTTGTACCCCACGAGCCGGCGCCAACGACCGCAATATGCGTCTCCACAACAAACAGCGTATGCGAGCACTATCTCTCAAACCGTAGGCTTCGCAGGTGCCTCTAGAGTCGCTCGCACAATCTGCCCAGTCAGCGCAGTCAGCTCAATCTGCCCAGTCAGCCAATTCTGTGGCAATAATCATCCCGATTAAGGCATTTCACCATGCCAAAGAACGGCTATCAGATCTATTAACCCCGACCGAAAGATTGCTCCTCGCCCGGTTTTGTGCACAGCGTGTAATCAGCGCCGCAACTGGCCACCAAGTATTTGTTGTTTGTGATGATCAAGAGGTCGCCGATTGGGCACGCTCATATAACGCCAAAATTGTTTGGCAACCAGAAGTTGGTCTTAATCCCGCTGTTCGCGCAGGTGTGGATGCCGCTCGTGCGCGTGGCAATGATTTAGCGATCGTTGCACACAGCGATTTGCCACTGGCAACCGGATTCTCACATTTAATTAGTGATTGCGATTCAGCGACACTCCAAGCATCGATCACTCTCGTACCTGACCGACACGAAGACGGCACGAATGTGCTCGTCATACCGACGACGAGCACATTCGAATTCTGTTACGGGCGCAACAGCTTTCTTGCTCATCAGAAGCAGGCTTTGAAATGCGGTCTAGCGGTGCGAATCGTTCACGATCATCGCCTCGCAGTTGACATCGACACTGCCGAGGACTTGGCACTCGCTCAACAACTTGACGAGCACGGGCTAATTAATTAACTAGTCCGTAAATTGGAAGACGAGGGGCCGAAGCCCCCCGTCTCACAGTATTCCGAACCGACTTGCTTGAATTGGCTTAGGGCCTTATTTCTTCTTCTTAGCGGCCTTACGCTTCTTCTTTGCAGGTGCCTTTTTTGCGACCTTCTTCTTCTTTTTTGCTGCTGCCATTTTATTTCTCCTTGTTGTTTGTTATTTCTTGTCTAGCGGTTTGGATTAAGAGCAGTTTTGAGTGTTGAACTCGAACTGAACTTCATCGCTGTTGATGCCTTTACCTGAACAGGAGCCCCAGTTTGAGGATTCCTGCCG
>JABMNW010000201.1 GCA_013204455.1 Acidimicrobiaceae bacterium | reverse complement strand
CGGAACGGCTTTTTTATGCGATACAAAAGTTGGCCCAATTCGACTGACTGACAAAATGGAGATCACTCAGTGGGTTGCGGGTTCAGCAATGGGCGTAAAGCATGTGGGCATTGTCACGGGTAGCGGAGTTTTTACACTTGCACCACTCAACAATGCAACGCAAACACATTTTACTTGGGAAGAAGAACTGATCTTTCCGTGGTATCTCGGCGGACCAATCGGTGCATTCATCGGTGGAAAAATTGTCTTGAAGCAAATCTGGAAGCGCAACTTGCGCGTCCTCGCCAAACTCTGCAAAAAATAATTACATCGCGCGAACCAAAGCAGTTGCGGCGGCGGCTAGAACAACTACAACAATCAATGGTGCTCGACGCCACGCGGCAATCACCGCCACAGCGAACCCGGCGACTCGTGCATCGACAGCGAGAACTTGACCTATAGAGAATGTGTCTTTTAGCACAAGTGCCGCAAGCAGTGCGGCGGGAATGAGTCCGAGACAACGATCAACAACTTGTGGCAAACGATGCGAACCAAGCACAATCAACCCGCACATCTTCAGCGCATACGCCGACACACCAAGAGCGGCAATCATTAGCCAAAGATGTTCTGGTGCTGGTTGCATTATTTTCGTAACCCGACAAATACGGCAGCTGCCGCGATTAATATCGGTACACCGATCGGTACAAACGAAATTGAGACTAGACACAGTGCGCCACCAAGTGCAGCAGCTTGTTTACCAAGTCGGGTTCGAAGATGCGGCACAAGCATCACGATAAATGCCGCAGGAAACGCAATGTCAAGTCCGAATTGTTTTGGGTCGATCGCAGTTCCTAAGAGTGCACCAATTAGTGTGCCGATATTCCAAAAAGAGAACAGAGCGAGTCCGGTTGTCCAAAATGCAATTTTTCGCAACCTTGGCGAATCTTGGGCAAGTGCAAGTGCGGTTGTTTCGTCGATAACGAAGTGTGATGCAATTAGTCGTCGTGACAAACTACCGGCCAACGAATATTTCGTGTCTGCTGCTGACGATGACAGTGCCAGACCATAAACAAGATTGCGTGCCGCAAGTAACACTGCACCACCAAATGCCGCCCAGAGAGATCCGCCTGCGCCGACAACACTCATTGCCGAAAATTGTGACGCACCGGTGAACACAAACAATGACAGTGCAGATGTTTGCCACACACTAGCCCCAGCACTCACCGAGGCAACACCAAATGAAAGTCCGAATACCCCAACAGCACCACTCAACGTCAAACTCGCAACGACTACCCGTCGCACAGCGGGTTCAGTCAGCGGCGCAAATAGCCGCCTCACGCCGAGATCCCACGCAACATTTCGTCGGCAGCACTCCAGGGGTCTCGCGTGCGGTCCAACAATTCGTTTTGTATTGCTTCCCACCGATCACCTTTGCAGATTTCTCGTGCACGATGCTCAAGACGTCGTTCGATAATCACGCGCAATTCGTTACGCAACCGCTGGTCACGGCGTTTTGCCAACGAGCCATCGTTTTGTGTATGAGTCCGGTGTTCCTCGATTGCATTCCACAACGCATCGGCGCCCTCGCCGGTTGTGCCGACGGTTGAAACAATTGTTGGGCGCCAAGCAGACTCTGTAAAATCTGAAAGTTCGAGCATTTGCTCTAAATCTCGACGTGTCTGATCAACACCCGGACGGTCGGCTTTATTAATTACGAATACGTCAGCGATTTCTAACAGACCGGCTTTGTTGGCCTGTACCGAGTCTCCCCACCCTGGATTGACAACGACTACAACTGTGTCGGCGTTGCGCGCAATCTCGACTTCTATTTGACCAACGCCAACAGTTTCGACCAATGTCCACATCGAACCGACTGCGTCAAGTAATCGAACTGCCTCGCTCGCAGCCAGCGACAATCCACCAAGATGCCCACGCGTGGCCATACTTCGAATAAATACACCTTTGTCAGTCGCGTGATTTTGCATTCGAATACGATCGCCCAATATTGCGCCACCGGTAAATGGGGACGACGGATCAATCGCCAACACTGAAACTTCTTGCTTTAGCGAACGAATATGCGCAATCAGCGCCGAAGTCAGTGTGCTCTTGCCTGCACCCGGAGCACCCGTGATGCCCACGACATAACCGTTACCCGTTTTTGGAAAAACAAGTTGACCAACAGTTCGCGCATCATCACCACCGCGTTCGATTAGTGAGAGCAATCGCGCTAGTGCGGCACGATCTCCGCCACTTGCATCAGCAAATAGATCTGCAATGTCTGACGACCGGCTATTCATAAATTAACTACAACCTAGCCATGACTTAGATAGCCATGACTTAGATCGCCACGACCTCGGTGATGCCATCAATACGGTCGCGCATAATCCGCTCGATGCCGGCTTTGAGTGTTTGATCAGAAGCGGGGCATGTGCCACAAGCTCCAATCAGCGTGACGCTGACGACGCCGGTTTCTTCGTTAACTTCGCGCAACACAATGTCACCACCGTCGGCCTGAAGTGCAGGCCGAATAACTTCGATCGTTTCTTCTACTTGCGCGCGAATTGACACGTCACCATCCTGAGTTCTAGTTTTTGAAATCCTGATCCTCTACGCTACGAGGGTGCTTGCTCACCAAGGTGGTTGGGATGAGATTCTCCTCGTAACCGGTCCTATCATCGTGATAATTGGGG
>JABMNW010000200.1 GCA_013204455.1 Acidimicrobiaceae bacterium | reverse complement strand
GGATAACTGGTTTCTACAAAGATGTTGCACTACTCGAACAGCCATATGCCAAAGACGACAAGCAATCCGTGGCGCAAATAATCGGTGCTGCCAAAATTCTTCGCTTTGCGCAGGTTGAAATAGGCTAGACACCTATGGCTGGTACAGCGTCTGTAACTCCTCGCTGGAAGCGAGTGGTCTTGAAGTTGTCGGGTGAAGCACTTGCCGAATCAACCGGATTTGGTCTTGACTCCGATGTTTTGCATCAGATCGCAACCGAGTTGCACGAAGCCCGTCGTGATCTTGGCGTAGATATCGCAGTAGTTGTCGGTGGTGGAAACTTCTGGCGCGGACTCAAAGGTGCTGGTCACGGTATGGATCAGGCGCAAGCCGACTACATGGGGATGATCGCCACCGTGATGAACGCACTCGCATTGCAAGATGCATTCGAGAGAGTTGGACAGTTCTCTCGAGTGATGACGGCAATCGAAATGCCAAAAGTGGCTGAGCCCTATATTCGCCGCCGAGCCGAGCGTCATCTCGAAAAGGGTCGCATCGTTATTCTTGCTGGCGGTACTGGTAACCCGTTTTTCACTACCGACACGGCCGCTGCGTTGCGCGCGGCGGAGATTTCTGCACAAGCAATCTTAAAGGGCACGCATTCTGGTGTGGATGGTGTGTATACCGCTGATCCGAAGAAAGATAAAACTGCGACGCGGTTCGACCGAATCAGTTATCTAGATGTGATCAGCAAAGGCCTCAAAGTGATGGACTCTACGGCGATTACTTTTTGCATGGATAATAAAATACCGATCGTTGTTTTCAACCTGCTTGAAAAGGGTAATGTGCGAAGAATCCTTGAAGGTCAACAGATAGGTACGCTGGTCGAATGATCGAAGAAACTCTCCTCGATGCAACGGAGAAAATGGGTAAAGCCGTGGAACACGTGCAAACCCAGTTTCTAGGTGTTCGTACCGGTCGAGCAAGTGCTTCGTTAGTCGACAAGATTCAAGTCGAATACTTTGGAGCGTTTGTGCCGTTGTTGCAACTTGCGTCATTCCATGTTCCAGAGGCACGAATGCTGGTGGTCAAACCACATGACCGCTCGTCGATTGCGGCTATCGAAAAGGCCCTGCAGCTAAGTGGTCTTGGTTTGTCGCCAAGCAATGACGGTGTTGTAATCCGACTTAGTTTTCCGGCGCTTACAGAAGAGCGCCGGAAAGAGTTTGTCAAGATTGTAAAAAATATGGCCGAAGAAGGACGGGTTGCGGCGCGTAACTTACGCCGCGATGCACGAAAAATTCTAGAGACATCAAAAAAAGATGGTGATATTTCACAGGACGAGATTGATCGGGCAGAAAAAGATTTAGATCATTTAACACAGAGCACGGTTGATGCAATTGACAAGGCTGTTTCGCGCAAAGAGCACGAACTCCTTGAGGTCTAGTCTTATTCGTGTGTGCGGCGCTATTCGGAGGGAACTAAAATTATGAGTGACGATATGAACAACGGTGGACGCAAAATTGAAGAGGGCGGAGACTGGAGCGATGACACGACCAATGTTCCTGACCGCACGGGAAATGATTCGACGGTTGATTTTGGTGACGAGTTCGGTGTGGTTAAGTTTGCCGATGACGACGACAGCGCTCCAGCGATTTCGTTTCCAGAAGGTCAAACCGGCCAACTTCCTCATTGGACCGATCCACCAACTGGAGAAATCCCACGTTTTGTTGAGGCAACGCAAGACACAACTTCGCCAACCCCAAGTTTTGGCTCGGTCCGCTCGCGTGTCGATTTAACTGGTTCTTCAAGACGCATTGAGCCGACTAGTCCACCACCACCTGTCTCGCGTCCACGTCGTGAAAACCGCGTTTCAATCGGCTCAGATCCAACCGATGAACGCAATCGACCGAGTTTGATAGATGGATCGCCAGTCAGAGACTCATCTACGGGCGCGACGCGACGTGAATCAACTGGTGATACCAGACGCGAGATAGCTGATAGACCGCAGGCTGGAAAACCTACGCAAGTCCGTCGTTCGCGACCAAATGGTCGCAGCGATTCTGGAACTGGTCCGCGACCAAGACCCAGGTCGCGATCCGGTGCTGGTACGCGACAGCAACCAGCTGTAAGTCGCGATCTGCCAACCGCAACCGCCGTTGGTGCTTTGCTCGGCGCGGTTTACATTGCAGCAACATTGATCGGTCCAGTTGCGGTGATGGTCGTACTCGTGGCAGTAATCACGCTGGCGTCAATCGAATTCTTTACTCAGACAACAACGACTGGCTATCAACCCGCGATGATCGTGGGTGTTGCTGGTTGTGTGGCCTCGCCGCTTGCTGCTTATTGGATTGGTGATGCTGCGTTGCCACTCGTATTCGTGTTTACATTTATCGCTGGAGCGTTGACCTTCATCGGGACTCACTCTGTTGAGAGTGGACCGGTGCCAAACCTTGGTCTGACGATGCTTGGCATGGTCTGGATCGGATTATTCGGCTCGTATGGTGCACTAATTATTCGTCTATCAAATGCTGGGGCAGGCTTTGAACATGTTGGTACTGACACGTTGTTCATTGTCGTGATCGGTGTAATTGCTAACGATGTGGCTGCGTTTTTTATTGGGGCAGCAACTGGTCGTACACCGCTTCGTGCGTGGATTAGTCCATCAAAGACGATGGAGGGTTTGGTCGGTGGTGCGATCGGCACATTTGCTGCTGTGATCATCGTTGGTATGCAAAGTGACACGTGGCAAAACCTGAGTCAGTGGTTGATTATCGCTTTTGTTATTTCAGTTGTCGGGCCGATTGGTGATCTCACAGAGTCGATGTTTAAGCGCAATATGGATATCAAAGATTTCGGAACACTTCTGCGCGGGCACGGCGGAGCACTTGATCGTTTTGACAGCATGCTGTTTACTTTGCCCGTCATCTACTACGTCACGTTGGTCCTGTCACCCTGGACTAGTTGAGTCGTGACGAAAGTTGCGATTGCTGGTTCGACAGGTTCGATCGGTAGACAAACACTTGATGTAATTGCGTCGTCTCGCACTAACGACGACTGTAGTTACGAACTAGTCGCGCTCAGTGCGCACTCATCAGCCGACGAGATAATTTCCCAGGCTCGTCATTGGAAGCCAAAACTGGTCGTAGTCACTGATCCAATTGCACGGGCGCGCGTTGCTCGCGAACTAGTAGGGATAGAAGTAATCGCCGATTTATCCGAGTTGGCGAGTGTTGCAGATGTTGTTGTCAATGGTGTCGTTGGATTTGCCGGTCTGAGCGTGACGATCTCGACACTCAAAGCTGGAAAGCGCTTAGCGTTGGCCAACAAAGAAAGTTTGATTGCTGCGGGGCCAATTGTTGCACCATTGCGTGCAGTCAAGGGAGCCGAAATTATTCCTGTGGATAGCGAACATTGCGCGATCCATCAGTGCTTGCGCAGTTCGAAAAATCATCCGGGCGAAGTTGCAAGACTTTTACTCACGGCAAGTGGTGGTCCATTTCGTGGACGCACGAGTGGGTCGCTCGCGGATGTCACGATCACCCAAGCGCTTGCGCACCCGACATGGTCGATGGGCCCAAAAATTACAGTCGATTCATCCACGTTGATGAACAAAGGACTTGAAGTTATCGAAGCGCACCAGTTATTCGGGATTGACTATCACGCGATTGATGTAGTGGTACACCCTCAATCAATCGTGCACTCAATGGTCGAATTTCGCGACGGTGCGACGATTGCGCAACTGTCGATGCCCGATATGCGACTACCGATTGCATATGCACTCGATTACCCAAACAGATCCTCTGTGGGTTTTGGTTCGATCGATTGGTCGACGCTTTCGCGCCTAGATTTCGAACAGCCCGACTGTGACACATTTCGCTGTCTGGGGCTCGCTTACTCGGCAGGGCGTATTGGCGGTACGGCGCCTGCATGGCTTAGCGCGGCCAATGAGGTAGCGGTTGAAGCATTTTTGGCTGGAAGAGTGCGATGGACACAGATTGCGAGCATCATTGAGGCAACCCTGCAACACCACGACGGTCTAATTCCGGGTGATGTTCAAGACATCATGCTTGCAGATGCAGTGGCACGTCAGTGGGCAAGAAAGGAAGTCTCGCGTTGAGTTCGTTCTATTCGAAGTTTCGTAATGAGATCGCGGCTGGTGGTTCAGTCGATGATCAAGCGCAACCACGAAATAATCCTGCAACGACATGGACCACGGTAATTGTCGTAACTGGTTTGTTGGCGTGGCTTGGCGTCAAGAACCCATGGTCACTTATATTCGTTGCGGGACTAATCGTTTCAGTATTTCTTCACGAAATTGGACATTTCGTTACAGCACGGCGCACCGGAATGAAAGTCACACAGTTTTATATGGGTTTTGGTCCGCGTGTTTGGAGTACAAAGCGTGGTGAAGTCGAATTTGGCGTGAGAGCATTGCCGATCGGCGCATTCGTGCGCATCATCGGAATGAACAACCTCGATGAATCCGATCCTGCCGACGAGTCACGGACATATCGTCAGCAGTCGTACCCAAAACGCATGCTCGTAATAACCGCGGGCTCATTAATGCACATGCTGATTGCCTTGACGTTATTTTTTGGTGTTTATGCTTCCGCAGGACGCTTCGGTGAGACGAACAAGTTACTTATTTACGGCGATCCTGCGCCGAGCTCGCCAGCCGAGCGGATCGGATTAATTGACGGCGATCAGATTTTGGCGATCAACACAACACCGATTACGACACGACAAGGACTGATCGAGGCGATTGTTGCCAATCGTCCTGGAGATGTTGTCACGGTTGTATTTAGTCGAGACGGTCAATCGTTCTCCAAACAGGCAACATTAGCTAGCAATCCTGTTAATTCGGATTTGGCATTTCTCGGTGTGTCATCTGATTCATATAACTATGTTCGTCAAAATATATTCAACGCAGCAAGATATGGTTTGTGGGATGTGGCGACTGCCGCGCGCGCATCGGTGGGGGGCCTGTTTGTTGTTATCAATCCCGTAAACATTTTTTCAAATGTCACTTCCAGCAACCCAGATCAAATGACACGACCGGTAACTGTTGTTGGGGTGAGTCAAGTCGGCGGAGAAATTGGCCGAAGTGAAGGAATAAAAGGCGTGTTGTTGTTACTCGCAAGTGTCAACGTGTTCGTCGGTGTGTTTAACATGTTGCCGCTGTTGCCATTCGACGGAGGCCATGCGGCGATTGCAACCTATGAGCGCTTGCGGTCTCGCCGCGGCCGCATCTATCGCGCCGATGTGGGGAAAATGGTGCCAGTGGCGACGACCGTAGTAGTACTGCTCGTAATGTTGCTCTTCGCAGGTCTGTATCTTGATATCACGAGTCCGTTTGGCTGAGGGTGGTGAAGTTTCATGAATGATCAGCGGTATACACGTAAGAAAACTCGCAAGATTCAGGTTGGCAAAGTAGCAGTTGGTGGTGATGCGCCGATCAGTGTGCAGTCAATGACGATTACTAAAACGGCTGATGTCGAAGGAACTCTGCAACAGATTTATGCACTCGCCGCTGCTGGCTGTGACATCGTTCGTTGCACCTGTAACGATGCTCAAGCCGCTGAGGGCCTTGCGCAAATCGTGCCGCGGTCGCCAGTGCCGATCATTGCCGACATTCATCATCAATATCGGATGGCGCTTGCCGCACTCGAGGCTGGTGTACACGGATTGCGATTGAACCCGGGCAATATTCGCAAACCCGAGCATATAAAGGCCGTAGCATCCGCAGCGCGCGATCGTGGTGTGTCAATTCGAATTGGAGTTAACGGTGGCTCATTAGATTCGTCGCTTTACGAAAAGCACGGCGGGCTAACTGCTGGTGCAATGGTCGAGTCGGCGCAGCAAGAATTGCGGTATTTCGAAGAAGTTGGTTTTGATCTTGTCAAGATATCGGTGAAGGCATCTAATGTTCCGTTAATGGTCGAGGCTTATCGAATGCTCAGTGAACTCACTGATTTCCCATTGCATCTCGGCGTGACAGAGGCAGGTCCGCTGCCTGGTGGATATATAAAGGCAACTGCTGGCATCGCAACACTTTTACTTGAGGGCATTGGCGACACAATTCGGTACAGCCTGACAGCCGACCCGGTTGAAGAAGCACGCGCCGGTCGACAGTTACTTGAAGCACTTGGTTTGCGCGAACGCAAAAACGTCGACTTGATTGCGTGCCCAAGTTGTGGTCGCGCCGAAATTGATGTGATCGATATCGCGCAACGTGCCCAAGCCGCCTTTGCCGACAAAAAACTTCCGTTGCAGATCGCTGTAATGGGATGTGTTGTCAATGGTCCTGGAGAAGCGCGCGAAGCGGACCTGGGTATTGCCGCTGGCAACAAGCGCGGACACTTGTTTGTCAAGGGTCGCAATGTTGCTGTGGTGCCAGAGTCAGAAATGGTCGAGGCATTGGTCGAGTGGGCAACATTTATTCACGAGCATGGTGTTGACGCGGCCATCAAACGAGTCGATACGACGATTGCCGAGCGCGAAGCAGCCAAAGATCGCAATTCTGCGTTACAAGAAAAAGGCGAAGATGCAAACCACGATCAGGAGCGAATCGTCGAGATTCGTCGTATGGTAGCTGAACGATAATTAACTAGTAGCAAATAACTCGCTGTGACAGTGTTGCAGTGATGCTGGCAGTCGCGACAACTGGCGTTTTGTGATTGGTGGCACTCTTTTTCGCACAGCCAAACTTTTTGGTACCTGCGCCACTAGTCCAAATGTTGCACACCGTTGAATTGCGCGCTCAAGCGAGCCAGATCCGTTGCGATAGGCGAGACCCAATACGGCGGCTGTGTCATTTAGATTCAGACAATATCCGTTTGGAAAGAACTCAAGTTCGCGAGCGAAAAATCTCATCACCCATGTGGCGCTCGGTCCGATGACTCCTAGCCAATAAGTTTCGACGTACTCACTACAGGCATCAAAGCCCACGAGGCTCGTAACTGGGTCGACCCACTCTGTAACAAATAATTCGGCAGTTGTCAGCTCGCAGACACTCGAACCCATGGTCAGTTGTGTGCACAAAGTCCCCGTCTGGCACGAGATAGTTCGAATATTGCCTAGCCCTCCTGTATCGCAAAACCCGACCACAACGGTAGGGTATTGGCATGGCTGGTTTCCGCGAATTACTCGCTGACGCAAAACAAAAAATTCAAGAAATAGATACACAGTCTGCTGCGACTCGTATCGAGTCTGGCCAAGCCGTCGTATTGGATGTGCGCGAACCGGACGAATATGAGCAAGGAACTCTCGTGAATAGCGTGCACATTGCGCGTGGGCATCTCGAAGCCCAAGTCGAGAGCAGAATAGTTGATAAGTCTGCTCCTGTAATTGTGTATTGCGCTGGAGGGGTTCGTAGTGCATTTGCGGCCAAGACTTTGCAAGAACTTGGCTACACAAATGTTGTCAGTATGGCTGGCGGATTCGGCAAGTGGAAGGACGAAGGCCGCGCTTGGACTACACCGTCGCATCTCACCCCAGAGCAACGCAACCGCTATCAGCGACACTTGTCGTTGCCGGAAGTCGGGGTTGAAGGGCAATCTAAGTTGTTGGCAAGCAAAGTATTGTTACTTGGCGCCGGCGGTCTTGGTTCGCCCGCTGCAATGTATTTGGCAGCAGCCGGTGTAGGCACGATTGGCATCGTTGACATGGACGAAGTTGATGCATCAAATTTGCAACGCCAAATTTTGCACAACATTGATCGCATCGGTGAGAGGAAAGTTGACTCAGCAAAGAAAACATTGACAATGATCAACCCTGATGTCGATGTTGTCACCTACGACACACGCCTGTGCGCCGAAAATGTGATCGAAATCCTCACCGGGTATGACGTAATCGTTGATGGTGCGGACAACTTTCCGAGCAGGTATTTACTAAATGATGCGAGCGTAAAACTTGGCATTCCAGTTGTGCATGGGTCAATTTTTAGATTTGAAGGTATGGTCAGTGTCTTCCATCCCGTGCTTGGTCCGACCTATCGCGATATGGTGCCCGAGCCGCCACCAGCAGAACTAGCACCAAGTTGTGCCGAGGCTGGCGTACTTGGCGTTTTGCCAGGAATTATTGGATCGATTCAGGCACTTGAAGCATTGAAGTTGATTCTAAATTTGGGTGAGCCGCTGATTGGCAAGATTCTGGCGATTGATACCACCGAAATGACATTTCACACGTTCAAGTTGCAGCGTGACCCGAACAACGCTGTGACCTATGACAATCGTGAGCGAATTCAAGTGCGCGATCTTGAGGGTTCGTGCGCGCCCTGGCTGAGTCACTAGTTAAGTCACTAGTAATCTGACCGCTTACAGCATCGGTCGTATGATTAACGAGTGAGATTCGCCATCGTCGGAGCAGGGTTTTCTGGAGCTGTAGTCGCCCGCGAACTAGCGAGTGTCGGCCACACATCAACCGTTTTTGAAACACGCGACCATGTCGCGGGCAACTGCCACACGAAGAGACACGAAACTGGCGTGATGGTCCATACATACGGACCACACATATTTCATACTCAGCACGAAGATGTTTGGAAATACATCAACCGATTCGGCGAGATGATGCCATACCGCCACACGGTAAAAGCGATATCAAATGGCACGATGTATTCGTTACCCGTCAATCTGACGACGATTAATCAGTTTTTTGGTACTGATTTTTCGCCGGAAGAGGCAGAAGCATTTATCGCCAGCAAAAGTGACACGACGATCACGTCGCCGGTGTCGTTCGAAGACCAAGGTTTGCGTTTTGTTGGTCGAGAACTCTACGAAGCGTTTTTCGCTGGCTACACACAAAAGCAGTGGGGCGTTGACCCCAAAGATTTGCCGGCCAGTATTTTGGCGCGTCTGCCACTGCGATTCACCGCGGATGACTCGTACTTCAGCCATCCGCATCAAGCGATTCCAAAAAATGGCTATACAGAGATTGTTGAAGCAATCTTGAAACATGAGGCGATTACGGTGCGGCTCGGCACACGGTTCTCCCGCGCAGATGCGACTGAGTTTGATCATGTTATTTGGACCGGCCCGATTGATGCATACTTCGATTACGAATTCGGTCGACTCGGATATCGCACGCTTGATTTTGTGCCAGAGACTCTCGACGGTGACTATCAGGGTTATCCAGTTGTAAATTATTGCGACGCCGATGTGCCGTACACGCGGATTACCGAGCACAAACATTTTGCTCCGTGGGAAAGTCACGAGCGCACAGTTGTGTATCACGAATTTTCCCGTTTGTGTGGCGAGAATGACACGCCGTATTATCCAATTCGTCGTGTTAAAGAAAAAGAACAATTGCTCAACTACGTACAGCGCGCGCGAGACGCTACTGGGGTCACCTTTATGGGTCGGCTCGGCACGTACCGTTACCTAGACATGGATGTAACAATTCACGAAGCACTTGCTACTGCCGCAGGAATGCTTGAGTGCATCGCAAATAATAAATCACTGCCGTCGTTTTTTACGGATCCACTTGGTTGAGATGGATCGTTTTTTATTGCAGCGTCTTACACTGCCTCGTGCCGAAACCACAGAGCCATTGTTGTATGTCCGCTCAAATGGAGATGTCGTTCTTGGTGATGGTACGGCACGACTAACTGCCGGCGCAGAAATTAGTTTTGATACTTCATTTGGGGTTTTCGCTGCCGGTCGTTGGAAGCGGCTGAGTGTTGTTGGTGCTTTACAGGTAACTGTAAATGCGCATGGCTCTGGGCGAATCGAACTGGTAGGCGTAAAGTCTCGTGTTTCGTCTCGCATTCCCGGCCTTGCCGGTATTGCTGGCCGCGAACGGGTTGTAGCGAGCGCCGGAATTTCGCCAAGTGGCAAGACAACTCTGGATGTGCCCGAATTTTTAAAATCGGCAACCAGTACATATTTTATTCGGGTTAGCGCGGAACAGACCGATGTCGTCGTGATAGGTGGTGAGTGGTCTACAACGACTGCGCCGCCACGTGAGGTGCGCCTTAGTCTTTCGATCACAACTTTTAATCGCCAAGATTATGTCAAGCCAACAGTGGCAAAAGTACTGCAACTTGTCGAATCTCTCGACTCACTGCGTGACCATTTGCGTATCCTCGTCGTGGATAACGCCAGTAACATCACATTCGACGCCGCGCCAGATGCACCGCTGACCGTTGTAGCAAATCCAAACCTGGGTGGTGCTGGTGGGTTCGCACGAGGGATTATTTACTTGCGAGATGAAGGTTGGTCTACCCATGTGTTGCTGATGGATGACGACATCACTCTCGAACCTGAGGCACTTGTGCGAACGTTTGCGTTGTTTACTTATGCACGTGATCCGAAATTATGTATTCACGGCGCAATGTTGAGCGAAGAGCAAGCCTGGATGCAATTTGAAGCGGGGTCGAAATATCGTTGGCGATCGTTGTATCCACTGCGGGCGATTGGTCGCGAAGAAGATCTACGCGAGCGGCGCTTGGCGTTGCACGATGCGCACGAGAAAAAGTTTGCGTATACCGCATGGTGGTACACGGCATTCCCGATTACAATCACTCGCGACAACCCATTGCCAATATTTGTGCGCGGTGACGATGTTGGCTTTGGTTTGATGCACACCGGCCGCCACAGCGTAACTTTAAATGGCGTAATCGTCTGGCATGCCGACTTCGGATTGAAGAACAATCCATCATCTCTGTATTATGAGAAGCGCAACTTTGCGATTGTTGACACATTGGTGTTTGATAACCATCACTGGTGGCATTTAGCACGTCGATTTATCGCCTTGTGCTTTCGCAATCTGTTTTCAATGCGCTATGCGAGTGTCGAATACATGATTAAAGGCGTGCGGGCATATCTCGATGGGCCGATGGCATTGATGGCTACAGATCATTCGGCATTGCACGACGAACTGCGTAAAGTAATAGAAGAAAAGCCTGGATCATTATCTAGTGAACTGGCGGCAGTGCCAATTACCAAACCGCGACCGAAGGCGATTCGACTGATTGGATTCGCTCTCGCCGTACCACTGCTCGGCGGATACATATTGCCGAAGGTATTGCGTCGTGATTCACTTAAGACGGCGCCGATCGACTCTCGCGCTGTTGGGCTTGCAACAAGATATAACCGAATTTTGTATCGCCACGACCGATTACCGGAAGGTTTCTTGGTTCAGCGTGACAGTAAGAGATTCTTTGCTTTATTGCGTGAGGTTGCGGTCGTGACAAAAGACATTGCTGTAAATTACAAGCGACTCAAGCGTGAATACCGTGCGGCTTACCCGACTCTTGTCAGTGATGAGTCGTGGCATGCACGATTTAATCGCAATTAGTTAACTAGCTAGCCAGTTGCGCTGGCACTGGCGGTGAGAAGTGATAACCAAGTTGTGCGGTCGATCACGCCGGTTGCTTTGAGCCCGAGACTCTTTTGAAAGCGCTTGAGTTGTTTGGTGGTGCCAGAACCAAAGATACCGTCGGCCCGAATCTTGATCTTCAATACACGGCTCAAGGCAGTTTGTGCAGTGGCGACCGAAATATGACGCGCGTTTCGTTTAAGCGTAAAACTGGCTGGATCAATGCCTAACACGGCGAGGACCGATGCGTCGGCTATGCCGTCGATTGGCAGTCCGTTAATTTCCTCAATTTTTGCAACTGCACCAGCGGTGCCCTTACCGTACACGCCGTCTGTTGATAAGCGTTGCTTCTTTTTAAATCCGAGCGCTGTGTTGATGGCTTTTTGTAGATCGGCAACAGGCTGACCACGATTGCCTGTAGTTAGAGGGACACCAAGAGGCAAGATGTTCGAGGCGTTAGCCGTAATTAATCCTTGTGCACGTAGGGCGTCCAATTGATTACGCAAGAACAATGCAAATTCACTGCGACCAGTCGTCGTTAAATGCACATTATCACGGAACCAGCGTGTTTGAGACGCCGCGCTACTTGCCGCGTTCCAATCCAAAACGGAGACATTCGGGTTGGTTTGTGCAGCAGCAGATAACGCGGAATTTGAGAGCGCATAATTTTGTGAGGTGCGCCTCGTCGAGAGATTTACAAATATGATGCGCTGCACATTGCGAGCATTCAAAGCATTGATCACTTGAGCGATATCGCCAGTCATAGTGTTTGGGTCGTCGTTGTAGCCAAGTTGGACCAACGCAATGGCCGGAAATTGCTCGGCAGTTAGTGCGTTGACAACTCCGAGTGCATCGGGTTGACCTTTCTCTAATGCCACGCAACTTGGCCCGACCATGCAACGGTTCGTAAGTGCTTGAAAGTTGACAGACGGATAAGCGGGGGAGATGATCGAACTAAATTCAGCAGAAATACTTTCGCCAACCGAGTCACCAACGAACAACATTGAACCGACTGGGCCAGCATCAAGTGGAGCGCCAAACACTGGCACGACTCCATACCATGGCGCTGGAAGATCGAAGGCACCGCGAAAATCCCAACCCGACATTTTTACTTGGCCGGTCGTACCAGTAATCGTCACTTCAACTGTGTACCCACCCCAATCGCCACCGAGGCCATCATTTGTCGTTGTCACTGACGTGAGTATTCCAATTCGTGGGTACTTAGCAACAATTTGCGGCGCGGAAAACGCTCGCGTCCAAACCATTAGCGCACTATCCGCAGCGATATCGCCTTGGTCTACCTGCGCAGGAAATACACCACCAGCAGTGCGTCCACCATTGGAAGAAGAAAATTCGGTGCGTACCACACCACCTTGCGGATTACGGATAATCACACCAGTAGTTTCGAGAATCGCTCGATCGGTATTAGCGCTTTCAAGCATTATCGGGGCAGAATTCACTGCCGTTCGCAACGCACTGCCGCCATATACCTGACAGGACTGAGTGTCGCAAGTTTTAGCCAAGCCTGCATAGCGATTTTCGGTCACCGAATACGAGCGTGCAGCAACTGCTTGAGCGCGAAGCGCATTCATTCCTGCGCCACCTGCGGCGTCGCCCCAACTTGCCGGAGATTCGCGGGGTACGACTCCACGAAGATAATCATCGAGTCGTGCCACGTTGATTGTGCGGTTTTCATTTTTTGAGTTATTCATCGCGCGAACAATGCCGCGATAATAACGAATCTGATTGGCGGTACTTGACTTTGGTTCGCACAACCCAACCATGTCGAGTGATGCGCCGGCTGGGTCTTGACTTGCATTCGTGACGAATGATGCTGTTTCGTTGAACTCGCCAAGCAACGCAAAACCTGCAGCTTCTGGTGAATCAGTTTGGTTTAGACACTTGCGTTCAGCTGATCCCCAAACTTGATAGACACGCTGTGTTCCAGACTTCTCGCGAGCAACCATCGAAGTAAAACGACGAGCCTGATCCGGATCTTCGACTAGGCGCAAAGTGCTTGAGTCAGAAACGACACTGGTCTGTTTGGTATCCATCAGGCTTAACCAGACGCTTATTTCTTGGTTTGGTGCTTCAAGTGGCGAACGTGTGTTGCCGGTTGCGCCACCGTAATAGAAATCGAGAATTTGTTCCCACGACCACCCAGATACGGTCGCCCATCCGAAAGCGCCGTATTGGCTAAGACCACGACCATGCCCATATCCGCGACCGTAAATAATTATCCCGCCTGGAAGTTGTCCCTCGGCAGCTCTGACTTGTGACAGCGGCGCCAACCCTGCAATCAATGTCGCAAAACATACAACAATACGCAAACGTCGTAAAAAGGGACGCCGCAAAAACAGCCGCCGTAGAAATAATTTAGGGGATATGCGCATAGAGAAGTAGTACTCCCTCGCCCGCATATCTAAGTCTAGCCGTTGTTATGCAACAACTTCGGTTGCCGGAAGTGTGTCTCGTTGCTGCATCACTACACCAGCGAGTACAAAACCAATTCCAATTAGATCTGTGATACTTGGCACCTGATTTAAAAAAACTAAACCAAATACGGTGGCTGTAACTGGCAATAGTGCGAGCAACACCGAAAAACGTCTTACAGGAATTCGTCGCAATGTAAATTGATCAATGCCGTATCCAATTGCGTTAGACAAAATTCCAATCAAAAAACAAGTCGCAAGAATCCATGGCGCGCTGAACGCTGGGCCACTAGTTGGTGCGCCAAATGGTGCGATGAATACTGCGCCAATTACTAGGCCGATGCCAAGTCCAGAAACGCCGCGATCGAAACGAGCGACTCTAGACCCAATCACAATATAAACGGCCCACATCGTTGAAGCGAGAAAAAGAAACATAAGACCAACCGGTTCGTTGCCTAATTCGAGACCGGACAACATAACTACGCCAATTACCGCACTAATCAGAGCAACTGCATTTCGGCTAGTGCGAGTTCTCAGTGCGGCGACCGTGATTGGCCCAATGAACTCGATTGCCACACCTTTGCCAAGATCAATATGCTCGATTGCCAGGTAAAAAAACAAGTTCATCAACGCTGTCGAGATGCCGAACAAACTCACGGCGATTATTTCGTTGCGAGACCACCTCCCGCCACGACGCAATGTCGGTATTGATAGGACAACGAGTACAAGTGCGGCGCTAATTACGCGAAACCAAGCAACACTTGCTGGTGCCAAATCATCGAATAAACGCACGGCAATGACCGCGCCACAATATTGAACAATCGCCGAAACTACGAATAGCGCTTCTGGAGGTGCATCATTTGCGAAACGCTGTAAGCCGCTTTGCGCGGTTTTATGACTCAATCGAAAAGATCTGGATCAGTGCGACAGATTTCTTGCCATAGCGGTTGAAATTGCAACCAACCCACTGCCGGAGATCCAGCAAGGTCACGCGTGTAACTCGCCATCTCATGGGGGATTAACTTTGGTGTGCCCACAGCCTCGGCCATTAGTTGTGCTTGGCATGTGCGCTCCATTGTGATGAACCAAAACGCTGCAGCGTCAACGGTGTCGCTCACTGTAAACAGTCCGTGATTTTGATGAATCGCTGCTTTGCCAGTTGGGAACTTCGAGGCAATTTCTCGACCAGCAGCAATTTCGACAACGACCGCCCCACCTTGCTCGGTGATAACTGTGTGATCCTCGTAAAAATAGCAAGAGTCTTGTGTGATTGGATCAAGTAGGCGTCCGAGCGATGACCACGATTTGCCGAATGGTGAATGCGCATGTGCGGCGGCGACCACATCAGGACGAGCCTGATGAATTGCGGCATGAATACAAAACGCGGCGCGATTGACGGGCTGGGATCCGTAGACAACATCACCGTCGTGGTTGACGAGCAATAAATCGCTCACCGTCATATAGCGGAAACTCTTTGCGAACGGATTCACCCAGAAGTGATCTGGATACTCTGGATCACGCACTGTGATGTGGCCGGCAACGCCTTCGCCAAAACCAAGTCGACCAAAGATACGCATTGCACCGGCAAGTTTTTCTTTGCGATGCTGACGTTCTTGCTCGACTGTTGCGAATTTCGGAGGCCCGAGTTGCGCCACAACTTTCGGCGTAAGTTCGATGCCGTCGATGCTCCTGGTTGTACCTGTTGATTGTTCGATGATCGCCATTACCGAAGCCTACGACACTGCGAGCAACGCCGCGTTGACGAGTTGCTCTGGGAGCAGATCAAAAACGCCGTATAACTCGGCAATTGTGCCAGATTGACCAAATTCATCCACGCCAACAGGTACGGTGCGAGCCCCGAAAACCGAGCCAAGCCAGGCCAGCGAATGACTCGCAGCATCATGCACAGTGAGAATCGGCAAGCGTCGTTCGGACTCCTTTAGAAGTACTCCGAGATGACCCGCATCGTTAGTTGTTCTGCCGTTGCGTGTCGCAGTCTGTTGGGCGTTGCGCCACCCGCGGTAAATACGATCTGGCGAACAAATGTCGAGCACGACTGAATTAATTCCTTCGGCTTCGAGCAACTTCGATGCGGCCAATGCCTCTGGCACGACACTGCCAGAGGCGGCGATAATTAGATCAGTCGCTGGTGCCGCTGGTTGATGCAGGTGATAACCGCCAGCCAGTACATCTGCGCGCAGAGCCTCCGCGCCTCGTGCCTGAAAAATATTTTCGAACGGCGATTGATCAATTGGTCGAGTTGAAAGTCTCAGATACATACTGTCACCATCTTCGATGCCGAGTCGCTCCAGGCCGTTACAAAACAGCCAGTCAAGTGCGCGCGCGTAACACGGTTCGGCGTAAGTAATGTTTGGTAATTCCATTCCCAACGAAGTCGTCACAGAGCTTTGATGTGCACCACCCTCTGGAGCGAGTGTGATGCCCGATGGCGTACCAACCAAAATAAACCGCGCACCGTTATAGAGCGCGTAGATAAGAGCATCAAGACCGCGACAAACAAACGGGTCGTACACAGTGCCAATTGGCAAAAGATGTTCGCCATGCAGTTCGTGGGACAATCCGAACGCGTGCAACGTCAGAAATAAGTTCATCTCGCTGAGACCGAGTTCGATGTGACGTCCGTGTGGTCCTTCGTTCCAACGCAATAGACGATCGTCTCCAAGATAATTTGGCTGTTGATCAGAATTAAAAACGCCGAACTTATTAATCCATCCGCCCAGATTTGTGCTGACACTCACATCTGGCGAAGTCGTAACCATGCGCTCGGCAACTTCTGGTATTGCACCAAGGCCAGTTAATAGGCGACCAAAAACTTCTTGAGTCGACAATGGTTTATTTCCAATGGCAACGCTCACTTCGTATGGAATTTTTAGTTTTGGGCGTTGTGACACTGGCTTGTTGTTGATGTCACCACCAACAGCACGACACACACGGTCTTCGTCCGAATCTGGAACGAACTGATCCCACTCGGTGTCAGGCGTTAGCCCGTTGCGTTTTCGTAAGTCTTCGATCTGGCCGGCCGAAAGCAACGCAGCGTGGTTGAGTGGATCACCAGCGATTGGTAAGCCCCAACCTTTAATCGTGTACGCAAAAACAACACTTGGTCTATCGGTTACGAGATCGCACTCACGGTAGGCATCCAACAACATTTCGATGTCATGACCACCCAGATTTTGCACCAATGGTGCAAGATTGTCGTCGCTGACATTATTAATAAACGTCACAACTTCGGTAGGTGCACCTGCCAAAAACTTCTCGCGCAAGCCAGCGCCTTGTAGCGCAAATAAACTCTGGTACCGCTCGTTGGGCATGTCGTCGATGTATATGCGAAGCGCCTCGCCACCTGGTTGTTCGAATGCATCTAACAATTGATTGCCGTATTTTGCTTCGACAACATGCCACCCCGCATCGGCGAAAAACCCAGCAAGTTTTTTGATTTTCATGCCAGGCACGACACGATCCAAACTTTGTCGGTTCGCATCTACGATCCACATCACATTTCCAAGACCTTGCAGTGACGGATCTGAAATCGCTTCCCAAATATTGCCCTCATCCAACTCGGCGTCGCCAATGAGGGCGATAAATCGCGCGGATGGTCGCGGACCAAAGTGCGCATCCACATACCGTCTAGCCATTGAAGCAAACAGCGGGGCAACTGCGCCAAGACCCACCGAACCAGTTGAGAAGTCGGCGACATCTGGATCTTTAGTGCGACTTGGGTATGACTGTAAGCCACCAAGAGTGCGAAAACGAGTGAGGTAAGAACGATCTAATTCGCCAATGAGATATTTAATCGCATGAAATATTGGCGAGGAATGCGGCTTAACAGCAACTTTGTCATCACCGTTGAGATGGCCGAACCACAATGAAGTCATAATGCTGACAACAGATGCACTGCTGGCCATGTGCCCGCCAACCTTTATATTAAATTCAGCGTCGCGACCACCAGGTGCCGGCTTTATTTCACGTTCACGATTGGCGTAGTCAACCATCCGTACGGCGAGCCACAATACTCGTTGTTGAATATTCTCCAACACTTTAATTTCAGCGAGGTTTTCGTGTTCGACGGCCCTATTGCTCACCTGTCAATTATGGCTTGTGATCGTGTCCGTGGCGCCGATTGCGTGCGCGTTAATTAGATAGTTAACTAGACAGTTTGACTAGGCGGTTTGACTAGACACGTGCTGTTCTGTAAGCGTTGAGAAATGACTAAGCCGCGAGAACTTGCACCTGCCGGTATGGCACCGCCAGTAGCCGCCTACGCACATGCCATGCATCTACCTGCAGGCTCTGATTTGGTTGTTACATCCGGAGTCGTGCCAACCAAAAAAGACGGCAGCGTTCCGGCTCTACTTAGCGAGCAAGCGAGTGTTGTCTGGCAAAACATTGCAATGATTCTTGCCGAAGCCGAAATGACCATGAGCGATATTATTTCTGTGACTACATATCTAGTTAACACAACGGATATTGCTTCACGATTAGCCATTGTGATGGAAGCGCGCGACAGCGCAATGGCGGGCCATCGTGCGGCAAGCACTCTAGTAACCGTGCCAGCATTGGCACGACAAGAGTGGCAGTTAGAAATCTCTGTGCTGGCCGCGAGGCATGTCGCCTCGTAGTCTGATAGTCACACTATGACCAGTAAAGAAAACGCTGCGACTCCGCACCACACCGACTCGGGAATCGAAGTCGAAGCGCTTTACAGCAAAGAATCCCTCGCTGGTTTTGACGAGAAGTCTCAACTTGGTATCCCTGGTTCACCGCCATATACGCGAGGCATCTATCCGACGATGCATCGCGATCGATTGTGGACTATGCGTCAATATGCCGGCTTCGGCACGGCCGCTGACACTAATCAGCGGTTTAAGTTTTTGCTCGAAGCAGGACAAACTGGTTTGTCCTGTGCTTTCGATCTTCCAACACAGATGGGATATGACAGCGATCATCCGCGTGCGGCGGGAGAGGTTGGCAAAGTCGGCGTGGCGATCGACTCGATCCAAGACATGCGTGTGTTGTTGGCCGATCTGCCGCTAGATCGCGTGACGACATCAATGACGATCAATTCGACTGCGGCAGTGTTGTTGTTGCTGTACGAACTTGTGGCACAAGAACGCGGCGTTGCCTCGACCGAGATTTCAGGAACAATTCAGAACGATCTTTTGAAGGAATACATTGCACGCGGCACATATATTTATCCGCCACGACCCTCGATGCGAATTATCACCGACATTTTTGCGTACTGTGCGAAGAATGTTCCAAAGTGGAACACGATTTCAATTTCGGGGTATCACATCCGCGAAGCAGGCAGCACGGCTGTGCAAGAACTCGCATTCACGTTGTCGAACGCGATTGCCTATGTGCAAGCAGCAATCGACTCGGGGCTGGATGTAGACGATTTTGGGCCACGACTAAGTTTTTTTTGGAATGGTCACAACAATTTCTTTGAAGAGGTTGCTAAGTTTCGTGCCAGTCGGCGAATGTGGCACACGATTATGACAAAGCGGTTTGGGGCAAAGAATCCCGCAAGTGCGTTGATGCGCTTTCACACACAAACTGGTGGCTCAACTTTGACCGCCCAACAGCCACAAAACAATATTGTGCGGGTAGCCGTTCAGAGTATGGCCGCCGTGCTTGGCGGCACGCAGAGTTTGCACACCAATGGATTCGACGAAGCACTTAGTTTGCCAACCGAAGATGCAGCCCGAATCGCATTACGAACTCAACAGATCATCGGCTACGAAAGTGGAATCACCGACACACCTGACCCGTTGGCCGGTTCATATTATGTCGAGTCGTTGACCAACGAAGTTGAACGCTTGGCATGGCAATACATTGCGCGGATCGACGAGATGGGTGGGGCAGTGCAAGCGATCGAGTTGGGATTCCAGATGGGCGAGATTGACGACTCGGCCTATAGATACACAAAATCCATAGATGATGGCTCGCGTGTGCTTGTCGGTGTTAACAAATTTTCGGTTGACGACGACGAACCTGCGGCGATCACAAAAGTTGACCCGGAATTAGAACGAAATCAAATTGCACGAGTCAAAAACTTGCGTGCGTCGCGGAATCAGGCTGAAGTGGTCGCGGCCCTGGCCAAACTAAAGAGCGCCGCCAATGCAACCGACAATGTGTTGTATCCGATGAAAGAAGCATTGCGAGCAAGTGCGACACTTGGCGAAGTCAGCGACACACTGCGCGAAGTGTTTGGTATCTACCAGCCCGGTTAACTAGTTTTGAATATTTTTTATCTAACTTGTAATCGTTCTAACTTTTACTGGTGGTCTCATTGTTCCTGGAGCTTGGCGTTGCGGCCAACCTAGATAGATCATCGCTGTGATATGTGTGCCAGAGCGAAACTCACAGAAATTTGCAACGTCATCATTGGCGCCGCGTGGACAACTTGACCAATAACTTGCTAGGCCCAAGGTTGTTGCACCAAGCAATATGTTTTGAATTCCCGCAGCAACCGCGTCTCGGTTCTCTTCGGTACGCAATTGTGTCTCACCGACTTCTGTACCAACTACTAATACGACTGGTGCCCGTTGATACTTTGTTCGCGCTCGGTCAACTTTCGCTGGTGAGTCGCCTTCGCGGGCCATTGCATCGGCGGCAAGATTACTCAGGCGAGCACGGGCCTCCCCAGTAACCGCAGTAAATACCCAAGGAAATGTGAGTTTGTGGTTTGGCGCCCACATCGCCAATTCGCAGAGTTGTTCGACTACTCCAGGATCCAGCGGACGGTCTTTATCGACGACGAGATTTGTGCGCCGCGCCCGGACTAATTTACTGAACTCTTCAAAATTTATCAAAAATAATCGCCGAGCCTTTTAGTTTTTATGGAGGGTCGAGTTGAGGCCGCCCCACGAGCCGGTGCGCTGCGATGCTTCGACTGCGCCAGTTTGACTGTTACGACGGAATAACAAGTTGTGCACGCCAGATAGTTCGCGTGCTTTTACTACTTTCGTATCGGGAAGTTTGACGAGTGTGCCACTGGTGAGATATAAACCGGCTTCGATCACACAGTCATCACCAAGACTGATACCAAGACCGCTGTTGGCGCCGAGCAGACAGCGTTTGCCGACACGAATTACTTCTTTGCCGCCACCAGAAAGCGTGCCCATGATCGATGCACCGCCACCGATGTCACTTCCATCGTCCACGACAACTCCTGACGAGATCCGACCCTCGACCATTGAGGTGCCAAGTGTGCCGGCATTGAAGTTGCAAAAACCTTCGTGCATCACAGTTGTGCCAGACGCAAGGTGCGCACCGAGGCGAACTCGCGAGGCGTCGGCGATCCTCACTCCAGATGGCACGACATAATCGGTCATCCGCGGAAACTTATCGACGCCGTGCACCGTTAGATGTTCTCCGTTGCGACGCATGCTGTATGCCACCTCATCTACAAAATCCACAGGCACCGCACCAATTGAGGTCCACACAACATTTGTCAGCAGAGCAAAGATTCCGTCTAGATTCATCGAATTTGGTAGCGCGAAACGGTGCGATAACAAGTGCAATCGCAAATATGCATCGGCGGCATCTTTGGGTGCAATGTTCGTGTCAATCGCAATATTCACTGGCACGAGTCCGACACCACGACGCGGGTCGGTGTGCGCTTGCGGCAAAGAGGCAAGATGTTCTTCGGGTGCTCGTTCGCCCCAGCCGAGTCGGCGAAAGAAAACATCCAACACTGCATCGTTGGGTGCAACTGTGGCGATGCCAACACCCCAGGCGCGCCGCGAATTAGTCACGATTCGAGAACCTCTGGTCGCAAAGTTGGAAACAAAATCACATCTTTAATACTCGCAGCACCACTGAGCAACATTACGAGGCGATCGATGCCGATGCCGAGGCCGCCAGTTGGTGGCAGTCCGTATTCGAGAGCGCGCAAATAGTCTTCGTCGATTGTTCCTGCCTCAAGGTCTCCCTCGGCTTTAGATTTTGCTTCTTGCGCAAAGCGTGCACGCTGTTCGATTGGATCGTTGAGTTCGCTGAAGCCGTTGACTATTTCGTGGGTGCCGACAAACAATTCGAACCGCTCAGTTAGATACGGATCATTTCGGTCGACGCGAGCCAATGGCGAGATTTCGATTGGATGTCCAGTAACAAATGTTGGCTCAATGAGTTTTGCTTCTGACTTTTCGGCAAAGAGCGCTTCGATGATTCGCCCGGAACCCCAGCGAGTTTCGGTATTTACACCGTGTTTTTGGGCGAGTTTGCGCAAATCTTCTACTGGCTGGGATGGATGTACTTTCTCACCGACGGCAACGCTTACTAGGTCGATCATTGGCACACGTGGCCATGGCTTGGACAGATCAAATTCGATACCGCGAATCATCACAATTGTTGCACCGAGTGCGTCGCGTGCAGCGTTGCGAATTAATACTTCGGTTAAATCCATTACATCCGTGTGATCGGCAAATGCCTGGTATGACTCCATCATTGTGAACTCTGGGTTATGGCGCGTCGAAGTTCCTTCATTGCGAAACACACGGCCGATTTCAAAGACGCGTTCCATGCCACCGACGATTAGGCGCTTTAAATGCAACTCGAGTGCGATGCGCAGGTACAACTGCATATCCAAAGTGTTGTGATGCGTTACGAATGGCCTCGCATGTGCGCCACCGGCTTCCATGTGTAACACAGGTGTTTCGACTTCGATGTAGCCACGTTCGATCAGAGTGCGACGAAAACTGGCGATGGTCGCGTGACGAACTTCGAACACACGTCGGGCTTCTTCATTGACGATTAAATCGGCGTACCTTTGGCGATAACGCGTATCGATGTCTGTGAGACCGTGCCACTTGTCGGGCAATGGTCGCAATGATTTCGACAATAATTCGAGAGCCGTCACTTTGACCGACAATTCGCCTTTACGGGTTGTCATTACAGTGCCTTGCGCGCCGACCCAGTCACCAAGATCCAAACTATTAATCGCATCAAATTGTGCGTCGCCAACCGAAGCCTTGGAGATAAACAACTGAATATCAGCACTGCGATCGCGGATTGTAACGAAAATCAATTTACCCTGGTCGCGCTTGAGCATTATTCGCCCAGCGACGGATGTCGTTACATCAGTTTCGTTGCCGGCCTCAAGATTTCCAAATTTTTCTCTTAACTCACCGAGGGTATGGGTACGATCAAAACGGTAAGGATATGGATTGGTCCCCGTATTACGTAATTCGTCTATCGCTGCGAGTCGGCGCGTGCGCTCGGCGAAGAATCCGCGGCGATTATCGGTATCTTGATTGAACTCGCTGTTGTCAATTATCACATGGATCGCTTTCGTTATTCAATTACTAGCAAGACATCGCCAGCACCAACAGTGTCACCAGTCTTACAATTGATCTTTGTCACAACGCCTGTTCTCTCGGCTTGAATCTGATTTTCCATCTTCATCGCCTCAAGCACAACTACAGCATCACCTTGTGCAACTTGCTGACCCTCGGTTACAAGTAACTTTACAACGGTGCCTTGCATTGGGGCGACCACACTGCCACTTGCGGCAACAGCAGACTGATTCGAACTGCGACCCGAAGAACGAGTTTTTGGTGCAGATGCGGCGCCGCTAGCCGCAGGGTTGATTAGTACCGGCGGAACCCAAACTTTGACATCAAAACGCTTGCCGTTTACCTCAACGACCGTGCTTTTCTCAACTAGACCATCAGCGTTCGTTGCTGTCTCTCCAGTGACTGATGCAATCTGGGACAAATCCAGAGTTTCCTCGACCCATTTTGTCGAGTGCTTAGTTGCAGCAAAATCAGGATGTCGCAAAATTGCGAGATCTGCAGGAATCGTCGTATGTAGTCCTTCAATTTTTGTTTCTTCAAGTGCGCGGATCATTCGCGCGATCGCTGTCGAGCGGTCTTTGCCCCAGACAATTAGTTTGCCAATGAGATTGTCGTAGTACTGACTTACTGTGTCGCCAGATTCGTATCCGCCATCAAAACGAACACCGAAACCATCCGAAGTAACGAGCTTGGTAATTGTTCCAGGAGATGGCAAGAACTTTCCCGCAGTCGGATTTTCGGCGTTGATTCGAACTTCGATGGCGTGACCGCGTCGCGATGCGGTCACTTGTTTTTGTGTCATTGGCAACTTCTCACCAGACGCGACACGAATCTGCCATTCGACAAGATCGATGCCCGTAATTAGTTCACTAACTGGATGCTCCACCTGCAGGCGAGTGTTCATTTCTAAAAAGAAAAACTTTTCGTCTTGATAGATGAACTCGACTGTGCCTGCATTAAAATAGCCGACCGCCTTTGCGGCCTTAACTGCGGCTGCACCGATTTCTTCCTCGACGCCGTCAGGAAGCGCAGGTGCTGGGGCTTCTTCAATCAGTTTTTGGTGACGACGCTGGGCCGAGCAATCACGCGAAGATATCCAAACAACATTTCCATGCGTGTCACCGACGAGTTGAATCTCGATGTGTCGTGGCCAAGAGAGATACTTTTCGACATAGATTTCGTCTCGACCGAAGAATGCTTTTGATTCTCGTTGTGCTGACTCCATTGCTTCTTGCACGCTCTTTGCGTCGCGCACCACTTTCATTCCACGACCGCCACCGCCGAATGCTGCTTTTATTGCAACTGGCCAGCCATTTTGATTGCCAAACTCAAGAATCTCATCGGCGCTTTTAAGAAACTCGGTTGTACCCGGCACAATCGGCGCACCCCCTCGAAGCGCTGCTTTGCGAGATGAAACTTTGTCACCCATTTCAATAATTGCACTTGGCGGTGGGCCGATGAAGACCACACCCATGTCGGTGATTGTTTTTGCAAAGTCGGCGTTCTCACTAAAGAATCCATAACCTGGATGCACGGAGTCGGCGCCACTGCGTTTGATCGCATCGATAATCGCAGATGTATTTAGGTAACTCTCAGTGGCGGTTTGTCCGCCTAAAGCAAAGGCTTCGTCGGCGAGTCGCACATGTAACGCGTTACGGTCAAGATCGCTATAAACGGCGACAGTGGCAATCCCCATTTCTTTGGCGGTGCGAATTACCCGCACGGCGATTTCGCCACGATTGGCAATTAGGATTTTCTTGAGCACGGGTTACTATTCTCGCTGATGATGAGCACTGATAACAACTGGCCAGTTAACTGGCATGTTCACAGGGTCTTGGAG
>JABMNW010000199.1 GCA_013204455.1 Acidimicrobiaceae bacterium | reverse complement strand
GTTTATTAACATTAACTGAGCATTTCTTAATATGAAATTAAAATATATCATTGTTCCTTTACTATTAATAATTATCCTGATTATAGGATATTCTTATGTGAACAAATCAAAACCAAACAATCCGACATTGTCGCAGTGGATGCACAACTATTTGACGTTACCCCGGCTGCGATTCTTGGCCGTGATCAATCGTTGCTAACGAGCGGTCGACTGGACAATCAAGCATCTTGCTGGGCCGCAATCTCCGCACTAATTGATTCTGTTCAACCAAAAGCCACCAGCGTCGTTGTACTTTTCGATCACGAGGAAGTTGGATCATCGAGTGCCACGGGCGCGGCGGGACCATTACTGGAGCACACTCTGGAGCGGATCGCCAGTGCCAACAAAACAGAACGTGTTGGTTTTCTTGAAGCGCTCGCAAATTCAAATTGTATTTCGGCTGACAACGCTCACGCATTGCATCACAATTACCCCGAGCGTCATGATCAGGCACATGCGCCGATTATTAATATGGGGCCAGCGTTGAAACTCAACTCGAACCAACGCTATGCAACATCATCCACATCTAGGGCAATCTTTGTTAGAGCCTGCGAAACGGCTAAAGTTGCTCATCAAGTATTTGTTTCGCGGAACGATATGACCTGTGGTACAACCATTGGACCAATCACGGCCACGCGGCTAGGGATTGACACGGTGGATGTCGGGATACCACAATTATCGATGCACTCGGCTCGCGAGGTTTGTGGCGTTAAAGATTTACTGTCGATGCAACGAGTTTTAAAGAGTTACCTGACGAATTAGAAATTAACTAGTCGGCTAATTGCTCGCACGTCGTTGAGCTTCGTCGAACAAACTCTGCAGTGACTGTCTTAGTTGCTCGGATAGTTCTTTCGTCGCCGACCGTGGCATGTGACCGAGAGTCGACTGCGGTGGATAAATCGGTTTGCCAATAATCATCCAGCATTTTTTCGGATATACAAATTTTGAACCTTTTGGCATTACGGCTTGCGTTCCACCAATCCCAACAGGAATAATCGGGACACCGGCTTTAATTGCAAGATACGCCGCACCATCGAATAGTGGTTTAACTGTGTCACCAGATTGACGAGTGCCTTCTGGAAACAGAACTATCGGTTCGCCTAGGGCCAATACTGCTAAACAGCGTTTCAGCGCTTCAAGATCGGCAGTTCCCCGGGTGACAGGAAAGCCTCCAAGAGCCGAGAGAATCATCCCGAGCGGCCGGATCTTCCACAGACTGTCCTTGCCCATATACCGAAGTCGCCGCGTAGTCGTCGCACATGCAATTGGTGTGTCGACATTCGAGCGATGGATCGGTGACAAGATGAACGCTCCGGTTTTTGGAATGTTTTTTTTACCGTCAATGCGTAGACGAAAATAGACCGTGCAAATCAGAACAATTATCCAGCGAATAACACTGTAAAAAATCCTGCTCACTAGACCGTGACCAGCGAGAGAGGTATTGACCTGTGTCATAAACGTCTCTTCACTCGTCGCTAATCTTTTGGGCAATGAACTGCTCGAGCTCGTTGACAACTTCTTGTATCGATCGACTACTTGTATCGATAGTTATTGCGTCGCTAGTTAGTATTAGCGGGCTATCCTCGCGCGAACTATCTTGAGCATCGCGGACCGCTATTGCTAATGCGATTTCGTCGACATTGCCACCTGATTGGGCAACTCGTCTTTGCGCCCGTACCAATGGCGAAGCCGTCAGATAAACCTTTAGTGTCGCATCCGGGAACACTACAGAGCCAATATCTCGACCCTCGATTACCCCGCCAGAGTGATCCGCGATCCATTTTCGTTGCCGCTCTCGCAATTCGGTTCTGACCTGTGAGTTCATCGCCACAGTACTTACTGCTGAAGTCACTTCAGGTCCACGGATTGCTTGGGTTGCGTCTACTCCGTTGACAATAATCGTGTCATCAGATAACTCCATTGTGCAATCACGTGCCAATTTTGCTACTTCACATTCAGCACCAAGATCGATCCCGGATTGCATCGCGGCGAAAGTTACGGCACGGTACATCGCTCCTGTGTCCAAATAGCGAACTCCTAATTTTATTGCGAGCGCTTTGGCAATCGTTGACTTACCGGCACCCGCAGGTCCATCTATCGCCACGACAATCATCAAACGAAAATTAACAGATCGTTGCCTCTACCAACTTGTATCTTGAGCGCGACCCTCGTCGTAGCCCGATGCGCTCTGAATACCAATCACAGCACGTTGTTGAAACTCTGGAATGGTCGAAGCGCCTGCATATGTGCACGATGATCGAACACCAGAGATGATCTGATCAATAATGTCTTCAACACTTGGGCGTTGTACGTCTAAATACATGCGAGACGAACTAATACCTTCTTCGAAGAGTTCTTTCCGCGCGCGCTCGAATGCGCTTTCGCTACGAGTGCGGTTACGCACGGCGCGGTTCGAGGCCATACCGAAACTTTCTTTGTACAAACGACCGTTGGTGTCGCGCAACGCATCGGCAGCAGATTCGTATGTCCCAGCCAAGAGCGATCCAAACATTACGTTGGCTGCGCCGGCGGCGAGTCCAAGCGCAACGTCACGGGGGTAACGCACGCCACCGTCAGCCCAAATATGCTTTCCCAATTCTGTTGCTGCTTGCGAACAGTCGAGTACTGCAGAAAACTGCGGGCGCCCAACACCAGTCATCATTCGTGTCGTGCACATCGCACCTGGACCGACGCCAACTTTTACGATGTCTGCACCGGCATTAATAATGTCGCGCGTTCCTTCAACTGTTACAACATTTCCGGCAACAAGTGGAACCTTGCCGATCACTTGTCGAACTTCTTCAATCACATTGAGCATTCGCACCTGATGACCATGTGCCGTGTCTACAACAATTACATCAACTCCCATCGTTGTAAGTTGCTTGGCACGCAGAGTGGGGTCAGCGTTCACACCAACGGCGGCGGCGATCATTAAACAACCGTTGTGGTCGATAGCAGGTTCGTAGATCGTGCTCCGCAGTGCACCGTTTCGAGTCATCACACCTATCAATCGACCTTGTGAATCGATGACTGGCGCGACAGAAAGGCGAGCCTCTGTCAATCGTTCGAACATTTGCTCGGGAGCCAACGACTCGTCAAGCGTGAACATTTCACGACTCATCACATTGCGAATCTGCGTAAAACGATCAAAGCCAACTGCGTCATGTTCTGTAAAGATTCCGGTGGGCCGTTCATCATCGTCCACAACAATCACGGCACCATGACTCCGTTTGTGGATCAGGCTCAACGCTTCGCCAACCGTTCCATTCATCCGCATCGTGATTGGAGTATCGATGACTTTGTGACGGGATTTAACAAAACTGACAACATTTTCAACGATGTCGAGCGGAATATCCTGGGGCAAAACCACTAGCCCTCCACGACGAGCGACGGTCTCAGCCATCCGTCGGCCAGCAATTGCTGTCATGTTCGAGACAATTAATGGAATTTTAGTACCGATATTGTCGGGAGTTGTTAGATCCACTTTCAACCTCGATGTAACAGCGGAAAGGCTGGGCACCATAAATACATCGCTATATGTCAGGTCAAACGTCGGAGACTCGTTTAAAAAACGCATCCGTGATCCCTCCGTCTTTGGCTAGTGTTGGGCTCATTTTGCAGCCTCCTTAGGCTACTCACCGTGGATGATATTTCAGCGATCATGCCGGTGTTGATGGTTCACGGCTGGGGAGGCTCACATCAGCGCACTTGGCAAGAACCTGGTATAGAAATGCTTTTGCAGGAATCAGGGCGACGCGTAATCGGCATTGATTTGCTCGGTCATGGACTCGCCGACAAGCCGCACGACCCAGCCGCGTACGCAGATTTATCTCTGCCTATTCGAATTGCAGTAGATACAGATGGTCGCGTTGATGGTCGTGTTGATGGAATCGGCTTCTCCCTTGGGGCGATCGCACTTCTGCACGCTGCGACAATAAATCCGAATATGTTTCGTCGACTGATACTTGCGGACATCGGTGATTCAATGTTTGCACCGCAAAACGAATCAGAGACCGCACGAATTATTTCGGGCGTCGACGGTACTGCTCCCGACGACGACACAATTGCTCGACAATTTGGAGCCTATGCCCGACAAACTCATAACGATCCAGATGCGTTGCGTGCCGTATTGCAACGCCCACGCGGCGATCCATTTACCGAATTGATGGCCAATGCGATTACCGCACAGGTATTAGTCGTGGTAGGTGACGGCGATTTTGTTTTACCGGCAGACCGACTGGCGGCATCATTTCAAAACTCAAGATTGCAAGTTTTACGAAACTGCGATCATTTCGCCACTCCAGAGAACTTTTCGTTTATCGACGCAATGCTTGACTTCTTCTCCTAGTTACTAAAAATATGACTAGTTCAAACTCGCCTTCAACTTCGACAGAAATTCTGGACGGAGCTCTCGACACATCAGTTGACAGAGCTATCGAATTACTTCGTGCCGACCGATTGATCGGTCTTCCAACAGAAACGGTTTACGGGCTAGCAGGCCTAGCCTCGAGCAAACTTGCGGTGCGAAAAGTATTCGTAGTTAAAAAACGTCCATTGGATCATCCATTAATTCTGCACATCGCAAGTTACGAGGACCTCGATAACTGGGCTCAAGATATTCCTGAGTATGCGCGAGTAATTTGTAAACGAATCTGGCCAGGCCCATTAACAATTGTCTTGCGACGCACGAATAAAGTCTGTGATGAGATAACTGGCGGTCGCGAGACGGTAGCGATACGAGTTCCTAATCACGAAGTTGCATTGCGGTTATTGCGCAAACTCGATGACGGTGTTGTCGCACCCTCGGCGAATCGATTTGGAAAGGTTAGTCCAACTACAGCACAGCATGTTGTCGACGATCTAGGCAGTGATGTTTCTGCAGTTCTAGATGGTGGCGTGTGTCTAATTGGCATTGAGTCAACAATTTTGGATTGCACTTTGTCGACCCCACAACTACTTCGCCCTGGTGCAATCAGCACAGAACAGATTAGAGATATTTGTGGCGTTGCTGTAGAGGAGTCAAGCGGTGAATCTCGTGCCTCAGGAATGTTAGAAAAGCACTACGCACCCAATTGTCGTGTCGAATTAGCAGAAACTCACGTTGATGCCGAAGTTCGCCTAGAAATATTAAAAGCCGATAATCGGACGGCGCAGATTTTGGATTTTTCCGGTGATTTGGCACTATTCGCAGCCAACTTGTACTCAAGTTTACGTCAGGCCGATACCCAAGGGATACAGGTCGTAGTGGTTGTAGTCCCACCTGCAATTGGCCTCGGCGTGGCGATCAGGGATCGGCTGGCAAAGGCATCCCAGGCAACTAGTTTATAGATTCCAGCATGTTGCCAAACTGTTACTAAATCAATACCCTTTATCTCTCCAATACCCATGGGTGGCTTCCGCTGCCCTACTCCTAGGGGGAGAAAATAAATGAAGAAACAAACAGTACGTCGTTTCGGCGCACTTGTTGTAGGTATCAGCCTTTTGGCTGCAGCTTGCGGCAGTGACGACGAAGCAGTAACAGATACAACAGCAGCAGCAGTCACCGAAGAGACCGTGGCGCCAGCCGCGGGACCTGAGGCCGGCAGCGAGTTGTTAGGCATGAAGGGAACCACTCCATTAGTGGAACTCACTTCCGAATTCAAAGATGCTGTAAACGCATTTTGGACGGCAAAAGGCAACGAAGCGCTTGTCGACTTCAACTACACGGCCGAGTCTTTCGACGCTGTGATGTTGATCGCCTTGGCCGCTGAGGCCGCAGGAACAGATGGCAGCGCACTCGCTGACCAACTTGTTGCTGTGTCTAAAGATGGTACAAAGTGCACACCCGCAACTTGGGCTGATTGTGTCGCAATTGCTAAGGCCAAAGGTGACGTCGACTATGACGGCTTCTCAGGTCCAAACACATTGATCGGAAACGGCGAGCCTCTTGAGGCCTCGTATGGCATCCTTCAATTCGGTGCAGGCAATCGTCTTGATAACGCGCTTACCACTTACCAGCTTGCCAGCGCTCCAGCGTCGGCGGTGTTGCCACTCGCGGCGACAGGTGTTGCCCGTAAGGGTAACGGTGTCCTCGAATTTGGTGGACTACTGCCAGAAACCGGTTCGCTCGCCTTCCTTGGCGCGCCAATGATCGCTGGTGTGGAATATGCAATCGACTTCCTGAACAAGGCCGGCGGAGTTCTTGGCAAACCAGTTAAGTACAGCGCAGGAGATTCCGGCGACACTTCAACTGACACAGCCAGCGTGACCGTAGATCGATTACTCAAGGAAGGTGTTGACGCCATTATTGGTGCCGCATCATCCGGAGTTTCGCTGACCGTGATTGACAAAATCACGCAAGCAGGTGTCGTTCATTTCATCCCAGCGAATACTTCGCCAAAACTGACTGCGTATGCCGACAATGGTCTTTACTTCCGTAACGCTCCTCCGGATGATCTCCAGGGTGCAGTGCTTGCAGAAATCATCGTCGCAGACGGTGTGCAATCGGTATACATC
>JABMNW010000012.1 GCA_013204455.1 Acidimicrobiaceae bacterium | reverse complement strand
AATCCTGGTGATAATCATGGTGATAATCATGGTGACATGTCCAAAACTATCGCTATTGGCGATCAAATGTGGGCCAGGTTTTTGGTCGAACTGATGGGTCTAGTTTCTGGCGCAAATTTTGTGCGTGCCGTAGATGTTGTTGGTCCACTGCGAATGGTAAAAGATGTTCACGAAATCGAAGCACTGCGGCTTGCCGGTGCGGCTGCCGATCGTGTGGCGTTACAACTACAAGCCGGCGCAATTCCACTCGTTGGTCGCACCGAAGCGCAGGTCTCAGCAGATATATCGGCACGGCTAATTGCCGAGGGCCACGATGTCGTGAACTTTGCAATTGTTGCCGCCGGTGAGAATGCCGCCAGTCCACATCACCATGCAGGCCCGCGAGTGATTAAGAAAAACGAAATCGTGTTGTGTGATTTCGGTGGGACAATGAATGGATATTGCAGCGACATAACTCGGTGTGTGTATATTGGCACGCCACCGCGACAACTCACTAGCGCCTATGCCGTGTTGCACGCCGCACAAGCAGCCGGCGTAAGAGCTGGAGTTGTCGGCGCAACTTGTGAATCCGTAGATACAGCATCTCGAAAGATTATTGATGACGCGGGATTTGGTGACTTTTTTATTCATCGCACTGGCCACGGCATCGGCATGGAAGCCCACGAAAACCCGTACATCGTCAGTGGCAATAAATTGCCGATCGCTGAAGGTCACGCATTCAGCGTTGAACCTGGAATTTATATCCCAGGTAAGTGGGGGATGAGGCTTGAAGACATCGTCGTCGCCACAAATGCTGGTCCGATATCAATGAATAACGTGGATCATTCGCTCGTCTTGGTTAGTTAATGCGTCTTGACGCCGCGACATTTTTATTGCAGTGGGCTAGTGGCGGCCTTGCATTTTTGTGGTTCACCTTACGAAGCGACGAAATTTCATCTGGATATTCCAAGTTGTTACGTGGCGTCTACGGCACACTCGCTGTGTTTGCTGTAGTCGTTGGATTTTTCTTTGAAACAGTTTTGTTGCGAGAGTTCGCCAGCGTTGTTGTCGCAGTAGTCGCATTCGCGACGATCGCCACGAAAGGTGCGCGCTTCGATTTACTCGCAGTTAGTGCTGGATCTGTCGGATTAGTTGCTTCGGTAGTGGCGAACAGCACGTCTAATTTGTTTGTGGATTTACTTCGAGTGCTCGTCGGCGCGGCGTTTCTTGGTGCGGTGACCGACGCGATGCTGCTCGGCCATTGGTACCTCGTTCAACCTGGCATGCCACGCAAGTTGCTCAATCAACTGACAAACGTTTTACTAATTATTTGGCCACTCGAAGTTGCAGTGATGCTATTGCCGACGGGGATGATCAGTGTGCTCAATGGAACCGTCGATGACGGTTGGAATGGTGTGCTCGGTTGGTTCTGGCTCGGCTGTGCATTACTCACTGGCGTGCTCGCGTGGTTCACTCGCGCGGCGCTCAAAGAACGAAGTTATTCTGCGGTGATGGCCGCTACCGGACTCAGTTATTTGGCGATCCTCACGGGCTTCGGTACAGACCTCGTCGCTCGCGCCCTCCTCGCTGTTTAACTTCGACGAAATCGGCTCGCTCGGATTAGCAAGGGGAGTTTGGTGCGATGAGTGCCCATGGTTGTGAACGCTCCACTGCCAGTGCCAGATCTAGCAACAAAGGTTCTTCAAAGTGGCGTGACATCACTTGCATTCCAACTGGCAAACCGTCCAAGTTCCCGACGGGAATCGAAATTCCTGGATTGCCGTATATATTCGCGGGGAATGTCAGTACACCATTATTGCCGGCACCGCCAACAATGCCACCGAACTTGTCGGGCAGTGGTCCTTGTGCATTGAAAGCCACATCTGGGTTGCTTGCGGTGATAATTAAATCAACTTCGTTAAATATTTGTGCCATCCGATGATTTAGATCGACTCGTCGTGCTTCGAATTTGCCGCGTGTCTCGGTGCCGTACAAATTTGCAGTCCGCTCGAGACCGAATCGAATTTCTGGTGTGAGTTGGTCGGTACATGCCGGCCAATGATCTCGCAATTGATAGGCAATCGCCGCCGTGCCTGTGATTGACCAGGCTGCACCAAGTCTTGGCAATGAAAGATCGATTTCGTTCCGCCGTCTTAGCCCAGCAATTGAAATCAAGTGTTCCGCTGCATGTTCGACGACTTCCCACATCGCGGGAGAAACAACTCCACCACCGAAGTTCGGTACAACGACGACGCGCATGCCCTGAGTTGTAATCGTGCCAAGTCCATTTTCCCATCCAGAAACACGAGGCAAACTAAGTGGGTCATGCGCTTCGTGACCATTTGTCACATCAAACCATCGCGCTGTGTCGCGAACGCTGCGAGCCATGCAACCAATTACCGAGGTTAAGTTGCCATTCGATGCACCCGGTCCTCGCGGAATTCGACCGTAGGTTGCTTTCAATCCGACGAGCCCGGTGAAGCCCGCCGGAATTCGAATTGATCCGCCGCCGTCTCCTCCCGTAGCGATAGTTACAAGTCCACCTGCAACTGCTGCAGCACTTCCACCCGAGGATCCGCCAGGAGTGCGGTCGTGTTGCCATGGATTGAGTGTTGCGCCATGCAAAACGGTTCGGGTTAAGTTGACGCCGCCGAATTCGCTCGCATTTGTCAAGCCGACTTTTACTGCGCCACCAATTTGACAAACGCGATCTACTTGCGTGTCGGTTGTGGTTGCGATTCGGTCTTGGAATACCATGCAGGCTTCGGTATCTGGCCATCCAGCAACCAAGTCGAGTTCTTTTACGCCGAACGGCACACCGCCAAATGGCAATGAGATGTCAGCATTTTTTGCATCACGTTCCGCGGATTCACGATCTAAAAAACAAAACGCATTTAATTTACTACGTGAAATCGCATCGTAAGTCGCGCGCAATTCTTCAAGTGGTGACCGTTCACCGCGTCGAAACGCCTCGACAAGAGAGGCCGAATCGCCAAGCCACGGGGTGTCTGCCATATAGCAAAGATAGTCGGTAGAGCGGTACGGCAAATTAGAGTGTTCGTGTGATCAGGGCCGTGATAATTGTCGTGATAATTGCTCGGGTTAATCGCAATGGCTAATTTTAATGGCCAATTTTAATGGATAGTCGTAGTTTTCTTGGTTTGAATCGCATCGGTGACTCGACTCGATTCGAAATGCAAGTCGTCAACCGGATCTCGACAAATGGCTCATTCTTGTTTGGCGGAGCCGGATTGGGCGCAGGTATCTCGGCGCTTGAAACAGTATCGCAACGCAATCTTGTTTGGGCAACCGCTCAATATTTATCTTTCGCCCGCACCGACGAAATGATGACGATCGACGTCACCCTTGCAATAGGTGGTCACCAAATAACTCAGGGTCGCGCCGTGTGTCGAGTCGGCGACCGAGAAATTCTTACAGTTAATGCAGCGCTCGGTGATCGAAATTTTGAGAGTTCTGGTCAGTTCGCAATAATGCCCGATGTCAAGTCACCTGAACTCACTTCAGCGCGTCAACATCGCCATGAATATTCGGGCACGATTCACGAATCACTTGAACAACGTCTTGTCAAAGGTCGCGAGATGAGCCAACTCGACGGCACGCCAAGTGACGGGAATGTTGTTATGTGGGCGCGAATTCCTGCTGTGATCGAGGGCGTCGATGCAACGGCTCTCGGAATTTTGGGTGACTTCGTGCCGATGGCTGTAGGTCAAGCACTTGGTATTGCCGCGGGCGGAAACAGTCTTGACAATACGATTCGCATCGTAAAACTTGTGCCAACACAATGGGTGTTGCTTGACATATATATAGACGCAGTACAACGGGGGTTTGGCCACGGTCGAGTTAATATGTTTGCCGAGGACGGCACGCTTATGGCGACTGCCAGTCAGAGTTGTAAAGCTCGCAAGTGGAAGAATTAAACAATGCAACAACGACACGGAATGACCGTTCCATTGCCCGGACATTTACATGCGCAACGAGACCAGCTACGCAAACTTGCAGATCTTGGTTACACCGATATTTGGTCGGCGGAAGCAGATGGTGCAGATGCGTTCACGCCGCTCGCACTTGCGTCAGCATGGGAGCCACGCTTGCGACTTGGCACGGCGATCGTCCCGGCATATACCCGCTCACCGGCATGTATGGCACAAAGTGTCGCCACGCTTGCTGATGCAGCGCCCGGACGATTTGCTGTGGGTATTGGTTCGTCCAGCAATGTAATTGTTGAGCGATGGAATGCGGTTCCGTTTGTTGAACCATACAAAAAAGTT
>JABMNW010000198.1 GCA_013204455.1 Acidimicrobiaceae bacterium | reverse complement strand
GTCCCGACCACAATTTAATTCGAACCCGAGTCGTTTAAAACCGGCTAGTCATGTTCCGAATTCGTAGCCAAGATCTGGTGCACGCAACATCGGCTGATAGTTAATTCCCGCCTCACGAGCCATTGCCTCACATGTTCCCCCTCGATCAACAATCACGGTAATAAAAACCGGAGTCGCACCAAACGCGCGAACTACTTCTACAGCTTCAAATAAAGATGTCCCACGCGTCACAGTGTCCTCAACAATTGCCACGCGATCGCCAGGTTTTAAAGCACCAGCAATGCGCCCGGTAACTCCGTGATCTTTGGCATCCTTCCGCACACTAAAGCTGCGCAGCACTCGGCCACGAGTCGCAGCAACTGCTGCAATCCCAAACGCGACCGGGTCAGCACCCATTGTTAATCCGCCAATTGCGTCTACATCTAATGGCATCATCGCCAAGGCAACCTCACTGACTAATAAAATGCCATCACTTCGACACGCAGTTTGTTTCGAATCCAAAAACCAATTGCTTGTACGTCCGGATTTAAGTGTGAACGAACCAACCTTTAGCGAATATTGTAAAATATGATTCCGTAATGCTGCTCTGGCTGGATCAAGGGGCGGCAGTTTTGACATTGCAGGCTCGATGCTGGCGCTAAGACTGGGTCGATTGAAGAGCGTCAAATACACGATGCGTATGTTTGACGCATCTATTCAGATCGAATGCCTCGTCCAACTGCTTGACCGACAATGTGATTCGGTTGTCATCTGCGAGTAACTCACGGAAATCCTGCGCTTGAGTAATTGCACGACTCGAAAGTTCTTGTACCAACCGATACGCAATATCCCGCGACATACCCGATACGACAAGTGCCAACAGTACAGACTGAGAAAATACAACTCCGCGAGTCAGATAAAGATTTCTCGTCATCTGTTCGGTATCGACTTCGAGGTTGGCAATTAGTCGTGACGCTCGACGCAACATGTAATACGCGAGCATCGACGAATCGGGTAAAACAATGCGCTCCGCCGATGAGTGTGAGATGTCTCGCTCGTGCCACAACGCAACATCTTGCAAGCCAACTTGAAGATTTGCTCGCAACACTCGTGATAACCCGGTCAAGGTCTCAGACGAAATCGGATTTCGCTTATGTGGCATCGCCGAACTGCCTTTTTGCCCTGCAGAAAAACCTTCACGCACTTCGTTTACTTCTGTGCGTTGTAAGTGTCGAAGTTCGACTGCGATTGTCTCAATCGTTGTGCCAATACTCGCACATGCCCACAAATATTCGGCATGTCGATCGCGAGCGATTACTTGTGTTGCTGGCACTGGTGTCAATCCGATGGCTTTAGCGACACTTGCTTCAATTCGTGGATCGATATTTGAGTAGGTACCTACCGCACCAGAAAGTTTGCACACTGAGATTCGCTGAGTGGCTGAAGTTAGTCGTTCCAGGTCGCGGCGAACTTGCAAAGCCCAAAGCGCAACCTTGGCACCAAACGTTGTCGGCTCAGCGTGAACGCCATGAGTCCGTCCGATCATCACCGTGTAGCGATATTTATTTGCAAGCACAACAAGTGCCTCATAAAAATCGACAAGTGCTCGGTCAATCAACGTTGCTGCGTCGCGCAACATCCAACACCAAGCAGTATCCACGACATCCGAACTAGTTAATCCATGATGAATCCATGCGCCTGCCGGCATGCCGACACGTTGTTGCACAACATCAACGAAAGCGGCAACGTCATGATCTGTAACTCGTTCACGTTCTGTAACTGCCAAAACGAACTCGGCATCAACTTTCGGCGCTCGCTCTCGACAAACTTGTGCATCGTCGCGTGGGACAAAGCCAAGTTCGCCGTGTGCCGTCGTCGCTAGCAACTCAATTTCTAAGTAACGACGAAATTTTGATTCGTCAGAAAATATTTCTGCCATCTCTGGCATGCTGTAGCGCTCGATCAACTTCGCACGACGCATTCGTTTCGTTCTGGGCCAACACCAATCATTGTCACTGGTACGCCAACATTTTGCTCTACTAGTTCGACAAGCGCTCGCGCTTGTACAGGAAGGTCCGCAAAAGTCCGCACCTCACGCACAGAAGTCTTCCAACCAGTTAGGTCGGCATATTTAGGAATCACGGCACCGAGCAGCTCTGGATTATCTGGATAACCGCTAAGTTTTTTGCCGTCCACCTCATACCCCACGCATACTCGTACCGTTTCAAACATATCTAAAATATCAAGTTTGGTTAGTGCAATCTCGGTAAGCGAATTTAAACGCGCTGCGTGACGCAACATCACCAGATCTAACCAACCCGGTCGACGACGCCGACCAGTAACGGTTCCGAACTCGTGGCCAATATCAACAATCCTGTTGCCCAACTCGCCAATTAATTCCGTCGGAAACGGCCCGCTACCAACTCTGGTGGTGTACGCCTTGGCAATACCCACAATTCGCGTGATGTCACGGGGTCCAACTCCAGATCCAGAACATGCGCCGCCTGCAGTTGGATTCGAAGATGTAACGAACGGGTAAGTGCCGTGATCGATATCTAAAAACGTTGCTTGCGCACCTTCGAGCAAAACTTGCTCGCCTTTATCTAACGCATCGTGCAAAATATTTACAGTGTCTGCAACATATGGCAAAACACGCTCGCCAAGTTCGACAAAGCGCTGGACAATTACGTCTACATCAAGTTTTTCACCGCCAAGTGAGTCCAAAACTCTCTGTTCCGTCAGTGCTCGCTCTCGCACAAGATTACAAAAACGCTTTGGGTCACGCACATCACCCGCACGGATGCCAACGCGGCGAGCCTTATCGGCGTAGGCCGGGCCGATTCCTTTGAGCGTTGTACCGATCTTGTTATTACCAAGAGCCGACTCACTCAAAGCATCGTGAGATTGATGCCATGGGAAAATTAAATGCGCCAGGCTGGAAACTTTCAGTCGCGCACATGACACACCGCGTGATTCAAGACCGTCGATTTCTGTAAATAATGTCGGCAGATCAACCACAACACCGTTACCAATAATTGGAGTTACATGATCGTAAAACACTCCGCTGGGCACAAGTTGTAACGCGTACCTTTGGTCGCCGAGGACAACAGTGTGACCCGCATTGTGTCCCCCTTGATAACGCGCGACGATGTGATGCGAGTGCGCAAGCAAATCAATGATTTTTGCTTTGCCCTCGTCCCCCCATTGGGTTCCAACAACAACAGTGACAGGCATTAAACGCTCCTACTTGTAGGGACGTGATGAAAGTCTAGTCCTCAATCAGCGCTCCTGATCAAAGATGCTCGGACGACGCCCAAACACCGTTACTGATTGATGCAAAGGCACCAGCCCATAACGAGTTTGACTAGCTGACGATGAATGCGCTGATGATGCATGCGCAAGCTGATCTTGTAACAGCGCAACTTCTGTTTGCAATTGTGCAACAAGTATTTCTAAAGCCATGACTTGGCGGATACCTTCGAGATTCATCCCCAACTCGGCAAGTTCGGCTATTCGTCGAAGTCGTGCAATGTCTGCATTGCTGTAGCGACGTTGCTTTCCCCCGGCCGTGCGCGCGGGTTGGAGCAATCCGCGACGTTCATAAATACGCAATGTTTGCGGATGCATGCCGGCAAGTTCTGCGGCGACGGAAATTATGTATAAGGCTTGTGTCTCCATTTTCATGTCAGCTCCTTTTTTATACTGTATTTATTCTGTATTTATTCTGTATTTATTTTTCTAGATTTAGTTTCAGAGTAAATATGACTCCGCACGGATTCTTTAGTGACGCGCGCGAGTTGCTCGATAGCATCGCGTTCTTCCTCACTAAGACTTTTCGGAATTACGACATCCACAGTGACAATCAAGTCACCTAAGTCTTTGGTTGTCTGGATACCTTTTCCTTTAACTCGGTGACGCGAGCCTGATTGTGTAGAAGGTTTTAAACGGAGAGTGACTGGAATATCATCCAGCGTTGGCACATCAATATTTGCGCCTAAGACTGCCTCGGTAAAAGTAATTGGTAGTCGCACCGTTAGATTTTTGCCTTCGCGGCCAAATAGATGGTGACGCGCAACATTGCAAACAACAAATAAATCCCCTGCAGGTCCTCCACTGCGACCTGGCGCACCTCGACCCTTAAGTCGAATCCGTTGACCGTTATCTACACCTGCAGGAATTCGCACGTTGACTTCTCGAGCGCGAACCTCTGTGCCTGTGCCTTGACATGTCGGGCACGGATGCTCAATAATTGAACCGCGACCATTGCACCTTAGACATTCTGACGAGAATGCAAACGGACCTTGATTCTCGTCGACAACGCCGCGACCACTACATCGCACACAGCGCTTGGCAGTCGTACCTTGGCGTGCACCCGACCCAGCACATGTGAGACATTGCACTTCCGACGTCAGATGTAACGAAGTTGTCATCCCTCGCACGGCATCAACAAAATCAAGAGTCAGCGATGCCTCAACGTCGCCGCCGCGTCGTGGACCAGACGCGCTGCGTGAGTGAGACCCCCCTCCACCAAACATCTGACCGATCAAGTCACTGATGTCGGCGCCACCTACATCAAAGCGTTGCGAACCTGGAGGTCCGGCACCGTGTCTGGCAAAAGCAGACGGCCCCGCACGGCGAACCTCGTCATATTCGCTTCGGCGGGCATCATCACCAAGTACGTCGTATGCCGCAGAAATTTCCTTAAACTTGTCTTCGGCTGACGCATTGTTCGGGTTTGCGTCTGGATGAAATTTTCGTGCAAGTTTTCGATAGATCTTGGTGATCTCTTTGCCGGTTGCATCCTTGGCCACTCCGAGTACGGCGTAGTAATCCTTTTCGAACCACTCGCGTTGTACCGTCATTGCAGGCCTACCCGATTAACCCTTGACCTTCACCATGGCGGCACGTAAAATCCGACCTTTCCAGCGATAGCCGGTACGCAAAACTTCGGTAACAATTATTTCGTCGCCATCCACGTCAACTGGTTCATGGACCACTGCTTCAGCCAAACTCGGATCGTAAACCGTGTTCAATAAATCAAGAACTTCCAGACCTTGTTTTTGTAATATCGTTAGTAGCGATGTGAAGATTGGTTCCACACCTTGCATCTCGTGCGCCACTGCGGCCTCGGACGCATCTAACACGGTAAGCAGACCTTCAACAAGGCGACCCGAGTTGCGATCAACTTCATCAATGCGCTGGGCTGCAGACCGTTTTCGAAAATTTTCGAATTCAGCCTGCACGCGCAACGCAATATCTTTGAACTCGTCGCGTTCTTTGGTCAATTGTTCAACCAAAGATTCGATGCTTAGTGCTTGGCTATCAACTAGTTCATCGCTGGGCGTATCTGCCATTTCGCCGTCCATAATGATTGACGACTCTGGATTATTTCTCGTCAACGATTTCGGCATCCACGATGTCATCATCGTTTGCACCAGTTGCTTGGCCTGATGCGGATGTGCCCTCGGCATTCGTATCGCGTGCGGCAGCTTCGTATAATTTCTGGCTGAAAGCCTGGCTGACCGTCATTAGTTTCTCCGTGGCGTTCTTGATCGTGTCGGAATTACTGCCATTTAATGCGACACGCAAATC
>JABMNW010000197.1 GCA_013204455.1 Acidimicrobiaceae bacterium | reverse complement strand
GCCTGGAGCGGTGTGCGAGGTCCCTTGCACGGCGTGCCTATCGGCATCAAGGATGTGCTCGACACGGTCGACATGCCGACCGCCTACGGGTCCGCCATCTATGCCGGCCATCGTCCCGTGGGGGATGCCGCCTGCGTTGCACAGGTGCGTGCCGCCGGTGCCGTGGTGCTTGGCAAGACCGCTACTGCTGAGTTTGCCAACATTCATCCGTACGCGCCAGATACTGACATCGCTGGCTACACCCAACTAGTCGAAGAGCTTTCGGCAATGCTGATCGAAATAACCGGCTACGACGCCATCAGTCTGCAGCCCAATGCTGGAAGTCAAGGGGAACTTGCCGGGTTGCTGGCGATTCGCGCGTACCATCGCAGTCGCGCCGATTTCCAACGAACAATCTGTTTGATCCCATCAAGTGCACACGGCACAAATGCCGCAAGTGCGGTCATGGCTGGCATGTCCGTAGTTGTTGTTACTTGTGATGAACGCGGCAATGTCGATTTAACTGATTTGCGTTTAAAGTGTGAACTTGCTGGTGACAGACTGGCGGCGCTAATGATCACCTATCCGTCCACGCACGGGGTATTCGAAGAAGCCGTGGTTGATATTTGTGAATTGATTCATGCTCATGGCGGACAGGTCTATGTGGATGGCGCGAATCTAAATGCACTAGTTGGTGTGGCTAGACCGGGATCATTTGGCGCTGATGTCAGTCACCTAAACCTGCACAAGACATTTTGTATTCCGCACGGTGGTGGCGGACCGGGAGTCGGACCTGTTGGCGTCAAAGCACATCTTGCAAAGTTTCTTCCGTCTCATCCACTCGCTTCTTTCGACGAGACGAATGTTGGTGCTGTCTCTGCGGCGCCATATGGCTCGGCATCGATCTTGTCGGTCTCGTGGGTCTACATCAAACTGATGGGAGCGCGCGGACTGTGCAGTGCGACTTTGCACGCAATCTTGAATGCCAACTACATCGCCAAGCGTTTGGATTCGTTTTTTCCTGTTCTCTATCGCGGCGAAGGTGGCTATGTCGCCCACGAATGTATTTTAGATATTCGCGAGATAACTAAAAGTACGGGAGTGACAAATGACGATATTGCTAAACGGCTGATGGATTTCGGATTCCATGCGCCGACAATGAGTTTCCCCGTTTCAGGAACATTCATGGTTGAGCCGACTGAGAGCGAAACAATGCAAGAGTTGGATCGGTTTTGTAATGCAATGATTTCGATCCACGGGGAAATTCATCAGATAGCCGCTGGCTCAATCAGTCACGAAGAATCACCGCTACACAACGCGCCGCACACGGTCGAAGATCTTTGCGGTCATTGGGACCGGCGTTATTCGCAAAACACTGCTGCTTACCCAACTACAGCAATGCGCGGTCGTGGTTACTTCCCGCCCGTGTCACGCATCGATGCGGCTTACGGAGATCGTCATTTGGTGTGTTCGTGCGAACCGCTCGAGGCCTACGCTATTTCTTTGCAATAAACGGAGTCTTTACCACTTGCCCTTCTAATCGTGTCCCGCGCACATCGATGCTCACACGGTCGCCAACTTTCGTGGTTGGTAAAACCAGGGCCATCGCGATTCCATGTTGCAGACTTGGCGAAAAATTTCCACTCGTTGTTACTCCGATAGCGACTTCGCCCAGATAAACCTGACAGCCGTCACGCGGCGGTCGACGGCCATCGGTGGTAATGCCGACTAATCGCCGCACTTCACCGCTCTCGCGTTGCGCTACAAGCGCTCCCCGACCATGAAACTCATCTTTCTTCCATGCCACAACCCAACTCAACCCCGCCTCAAGTGGCGTAATCGATGGTGAGAGTTCGTGTCCATGTAATGGTAAACCTGCTTCAAGTCGTAACGTGTCGCGCGCACCCAACCCTGCCGGTTTAATTCCTGTGGCAAGAATTGCATCCCACAATCTTGTGGAGTGCGAATTTGGTACGGCGATTTCCACTCCATCTTCACCCGTGTAACCCGTGCCGGCGACAACACACTCGGCACCGTTCCATAAAGTTCGAGCGACCTTAAATTTTGGAATCGTCGCGAATTCTTTGCTAACTGTGCCGAGTAATTCTCGGGCGTCTGGTCCCTGCACTGCCAGCAAAGCGCGTGTTTTTGTTATGTCTACGCCGCCAATTGCGGCAACTACTCGATCGGTATTCGATGCATTTGGCATCACATCAAAACGATCTTCGTCGACCCACCAGATGATGATGTCATCGAGCACACCACCCTGATCATTTAACAGATGCGTGTATTGCGCGCCGCCAACTAGAATCTTGTCAAGATCATTTGTCAACGCACCTTGTAGTGCAGCTTTGGCGTAAAAGCCCTCGACGCGCACGGTGCCCAGATGCGAAACATCAAACACGACTGCAGTTGATCGACATGCAAGATGTTCGGCGATTGTGCCCGACGGGTATGCAACTGGCATATCCCATCCCCCAAACTCAACCATTTTGGCACCGAGTACTCGGTGCGCGGCGTCAAGCGGCGATAGACGCAATCCCGACATCTTTAAATTGAAACAGCGTGCGCGGTAGTCGCAGGTATAGACATCCCGGAACGAATTGCGATCTTATTTTCACCGATGGTCACGATCATCGCATCAACATCGCTCTTTACATTTGCCAGTGGCAGGACATTGAGCACACCCTGACCATTGCGAACGACATCTACAAGTTGATCACCTTGACACAACACGACTGCCTTACCACTAATCACAATGTGCGCCGCAGCGATGTCTGTATCGACATGAGCACGAAGGTAATTAAAAACTTCACGCACTGCCTCGAGTTTGATTCCAGCGTCGAGTAGATTCTTGATCACTTTAAGTTCGAGCAAATCTCGATAAACATAACTGCGACGCGAACCACTTCCTGTGGCGTCAATTAGTGACGGTCGGATTAAATTTGTCCGGGCCCAGTAATCGAGTTGTCTATAAGTTATTCCGGCAATCTGTGCGGCCTGCGATCCACTGAAGCTTTGCTCCGACATCAAATTTCCCCAACTGCAAATAAATTTGCTTTTCTCTCGAGTTCTTAGGCTACGGGAATGTATTCAATAGTCAATGGGTATCACCCTTGAAAATCCTCTGGACGAATCGAATCAATGAATTGACGAAAATCATCGATTATTTCTTCTGCATCCTCGGTCTGAACCTCCGGAATCACCTTGCCCACCTCGTCTAACAAATCTGCTTCCGCATAGATAGGGATTCCAGCACGTACTGCAACCGCGACGCCATCAGATGGCCGGCAACTAACGATAACTACTGCACCGTTTTGCACAAAATGCAGATCGGCAAAATAGGTGTGCTCCTGTACCTTAGTGATCACAAGTTTTACCGGCTGAGCGTTCAATCCTTCGGCGATATTCAACAACAAGTCATGTGTCAATGGACGATCGGGCCGCAAACCTTCAAGGGCATAGTGAATCGACGACGCTTCAGGTGCGCCGATATAAATTGGCATGACTCTTCGACTCCCTGCTTGCTCGCGCAACATTAGAACCGGCGTATTGGCAGGTATCTCGAGGCGAATGCCTTCGAGCTCCATTTCGACCATGTGCTTAGCGTACCCGCACCTTCTAACGCAAACTAACGATAGTTCTAATGCTTGTCGAGATGATCTCGTGTTTGGGCCGCAATCAACGCGGCGCGCAAGCGACCACCTTGATCTACTAATTCAGCAAATAACGACATCGCATCCCGTCGTGCCGCCGGATTCCGCTGACGCATCAGCGGCACAACCCGAGTTTCAAATAACGAGACTTCCTGATCTGCAGCTAGTCGCCATGCCTTTAAGTGACGGGCGTCAATTCCAAGACTGAGAAACTTTGCCGACGCAACCAAGATATCTAAATCAATATTGTCGTAAAGGTCAGTTTCCCCAACTCGACGTGACTTGAGGATTCCAAATCGCTCAAGTTCAAGAAGAGTTTTCTCATCAATTTTTGCTGCGGCAATAATCTCCGAGCGATTAAACGAACTTGCTTGAGCATTCTTGATATTTGAAGTATTTGTCACCGGCGGAACTAGCGAGATCGGTGAATTCGACCTTGACAAATTCGTTGACTGGGTGGACCGAGAAGACTTCGTCGTGCCCTGACTACCTGCTGGGTGACTATTCCCACGCGGCGCGGGAATGTGCCCTATTCCCCGCGGCGCAGTGATCTCGTCAGCGCGCAAAATACCATCGCTCGTATCGCCATCAAGGCGTGTACGAATCACTTTTAGTGGAAGATAGTTCTCGCGTTGTTCTCGCAAAATAAACCTAAGTCGATCAACCTCGGATTGCGAGAACTTTCGATAGCCCGATGCGGTGCGCTCTGGTTCGATCAGACCTTGACTCTCTAGAAATCGAATTTTAGAAATAGTCACATCCGGAAATTCCTCAAGCAAAATAGCCAACACTTCGCCGATCGATAGATAGTTCCGTGTTGGTGTCACTGAAGCAACACAATCAATATCGTCATGACAAAACATCAGACTTGCTGATAAACACCATCCGAAACTTGCCTATTTGCAGTTCGTCTCCATGTTTAAGCGGCGACAGATCCGCGAGTTCTTGATTCACATAAGTTCCATTGAGCGAACCAAGATCACGAATGACTAATCCTCCAGAGTCACTGACCACCTCGGCGTGACGACGCGAGACGGTGATGTCATCGAACAAAATATCACTATCCGGATGACGACCAATCTGTGTTGTGGCTTTACTTAGTGTAAAACGACTACCAGTCATCTCCCCCGAGCGCACAACCAAAACTCCGAGACCATGTACATCGCCAAGTCGGATCGTTGCGTTGTCTTGCGAGCCGGGTGCATCTTGCATCGGATCAACTTTTGCGATCACGACGGTGCGTTCGTCAGGCATATCCAGAATCGCTCCACAAGACGAGCAAAAAGATGCGCCTGGCGGATTGCGATGACCGCACTGATTACAAAAAACGTAGGCCATTAACTCTCAACCCTCAATCAATTGTCGATATTCGGCAGCGTTCATCAAATTATCCACGCTAAGAAAATCATTTACTTCGATTTCCATGATCCAACCATCGCCATAAGGGTCGGTGTTAACTAAATTTGGTGAATTAGTCAGTGCGTCGTTCACACTTACGATTGTTCCACTAACAGGTACATAAATATCCGAGACACTCTTGGTGCTCTCAACTTCGCTGCAACTTGCTCCAGCCTCAACTTTGATGCTGGTTGTGGGCAGTTGTACGAACACAACGTCACCGAGTGCATCCTGCGCGTAGTCCGTGATTCCAACTCGTGCAATCGATCCAGTCAAAAGAACCCACTCGTGATCCTTGGAATACTTCAAATTCTCAGGAATGTTCATGTCTCAAACTTAGCCGTGCCGAAGTGCTCGTCCCACACGAAGTTGCTGGCGTATTTTTGACGCATAGGCAAAGGCTGTCGTATACGACATTACGAGCGCTGGTACCGCACAGATCCAGCCCGCTGTCGTAACCCAAATGGCGCCAGCACCATTGTCGGCGCCAAGAAGAATCAGTGGCACAGCAAACATCAATAAAAACGTATAGCGCTTCCCCCAAATGCTAACTGCAAAGCGCTGCATCCCGAATACTGTTCCAATCACCAGCGCACCAGATACGGCAACCTCACGCACAAGTACAGCAATCCCAAACCAATTCGGTACTGAATTGTCGATGAGTATTGCGATGATTGCAACAATAAATAGTGTCCGGTCCACCGCCGGATCGAAAACTGCACCAAAGGTGCTCTCCTGTTTGAACCTGCGCGCCACCCAACCGTCAACCCAGTCGGTCGCACCAAGTCCACCCAGAAGCCAAGCTGCGGCCGAACGATCTTGCACACTAAACAACAACCAAAGAAACACCGGCAAACAACACAAACGAAAGAATGTGATCAGGTTGGGCACGGTGGCAATTTTGCGCGATGTCACGCCTCGATCGTACAAGTCTTGCCATCCCCTACGATCAATCCATGACTGCGACTCTTTTTACACGCATTATCCAAGGCGAGATTCCAGGAACATTCGTCTATCGGGACGAACTCTGTGTTGCTTTTTTGACAATTAATCCGATCACCACTGGACACACACTCGTGGTGCCGATTGAAGAAGTTGATCAATGGACCGACCTGTCAGATTCCACGAGTCGACACTTATTCGAAGTTGCGAATACAATTAGCAATGCGCAAAAACGTGTCTTTTTTTGCGAGCGAGTTGCATTGGTCATCGCTGGTTACGAAATTCCACATTGCCATTTGCATTTGATCCCTTCGAATTCGATGGCAGATCTAAAATTCGAGAATGCTTTGGCGCATGTTGAGCGCAAAGATTTAGAACAAGCGGCCAGTCTGATCATCGGTGAGTTGCGTGCGACAAACGTTGATGGCGCGGTCTAATTTTTTGGTTATTTCACTGATAACTATTTCCTCTCCAGCCGGAATTAGATTGCCAAGCGGCGCAACTTGATTGGTACTTAGCCACTGCTCGACACCATTCTGCTCGAGAATTACCGGCATTCGATGATGAATGTCTCGAAGTTTGTTGTTGGCTTGCGTGGTGATAATTGTGCAAGTGTTCAGGATCGCATTGCTCGATTCTGGGCGCTCAGCTGACAATGGTTCGCGCCAACTTGTCCATAGACCGGCAACTGCCATAATCGCTCCATCTACTCGCGAGATGTAATGTGCCTGCTTCACGGGTCTTGAACCAAGTACGTCAACAATTGACCATTCGTAGAAACCTTGCATCGGAATTACGCATCTATATTGCGAGAGCAAATTTCTAAAACTTGGTTTTTGATGCAACGTTTCTGACCGAGCATTGATCATGCTGGCCGCCTTTGACTTGTCCTTGGCCCAAGATGGTACGAGGCCCCAACGCAAACTAGTTAGAACTCGTTGTTCGGATGCTTCGAGTCCAGATACTTCGAGTGACGTGTTGATTACTGCATAGATAAGTGCAGTTGGCGCAACATTATGATCGGGTCTCAGTTCTTGGCCGTCGAGTCGCGCATTAAATATTTTTAAAATATCTTTGGCACTCGATATCGAATTAAATCTGCCGCACACTTAATCACCTACTTGGTCTCTAATGGATAATCCCGTTGGGTGTGGCAAATATCCAAACCAGAATCGGGGTGATAATTATCCCTGGGAGTAATGATCCGAGACGAATTTTTTTAATCTCGAGCAGATTGATGCCGATCGCTAATACTGCAATTCCTCCTGCCGCAAAAAGTTCCAAACGCATCCGATCGGTCAACAGTGTGTCAAGGCTCGTACCAAACAGAGTTAGCGATCCTTGCACTACGAATACGCTCACGGCGCTAAATAGAGCACCAACCCCGTAAAGCGCAGACAAAATAACCATCATAAATCCGTCCAATGTTCCCTTAATGATGTACAACTGTGGCGTCTTACCACTCGCATCCTCGATTGCACCGAGAACGGTCAATGGGCCAACGCAGAACAGCAAAGTTGCAGTTACAAAACCGGTCACGAAATTACTCTCATTACCCGTCCGCGAAAATTTACGATGCAATAGTTCGCCGAATTGGGTTATCCGATCCTCGATTCGAAGCAATTCGCCAATGATCGCACCAACGACCATGCCGACTAAAGGGAAAACGATATTCTCGGTTTCGATCACATAGATCAGACCAATTGCAATCGACACAAGACCTACTACTTGAACGATGATCACACGAATTCGATCGGGTATTCGGTTACCGATCAACATTCCGAGACCACCGCCAGCCAAAACGGTCGCTGTGTTAATTAAGGTTCCGAGTCCGCGCATTGGATCTAGTTGACTGGCGTAATTGGATGTTGATTGTTGGCAATTGCGATTGCGTTGGACGCGGCAAGAGTAGCCATTGCTGCGCGCGTCTCGGCGGTTGCCGACCCAAGATGTGGGATCAACACAACATTTTGTCGATTAAGCAAACCGAAGTTAACTTTTGGCTCGAATTCGAAGACATCCAGACCCGCTCCGGCAATTTCACCGGCTTCAAGAGCCTCAACCAATGCTTGCTCATCAACGATTGGTCCGCGTGCCGTATTAATCAAGAACGCCGATTTCTTCATCTTACGCAATTGCTCGGCGCCAATCAGATGATGTGTGGACTCGTTGGACGGACAATGAATCGAAACAATATCGCTTGTCAAAAGCAAATCATCCAAAGACAGGTGTTTGGCATCAAGTCCTCGGTCGATCTCACCGGTTACATCTCTTCGCGACGAATACGCAACCGACATGCCGAAGGCTTTCGCGCGTCGCGCAGTTGCGGCGCCGATCGCACCCATACCAATAATTCCAAGTTGTCGTTTTTGAATTCCTGCTCCCAACATATAGTGCATCCCCCACTGCCAGGCATCCTCGCTGCGAATGACTCGCTCCCCTTCGCCAAGTCGTCGAGTGACCATCAGAATTAGTGCCATTGCGATATCGGCAGTTGCATCGGTAAGTACACCTGGAGTATTCGTCACTCGGACACCGCGCGCCGTACAGGCAGAGATATCAATATTGTTAAAGCCGACCGCAACATTGCAAACAGCGCGTAATTGTGAACCTGCGGCGACAAGCAATTCTTCATCAACTTTCTCGGTGATCAGGGTAATTAGCGCATCGGCAGAGACAACAGCATTCAGTAACTCAGACCTCGTCATTGGTTGATCGTTATTCCATGCGATCGGAGAAAATCCGGCGTTACGCAGAAGATCTAATCCTGCATTTGGAATCTTGCCGGTCACAACAATCCGAAAACTCACTTCGAATTAACCCACTCAGCCAATCGTGATAAGCCCTTGTCAATCTGTGAACTATCGATGCCACTATATGCCAGCCGAATGTAATTGCCTTTTTCGTCTATAACTGGCCGACCAAAATGGCGGCGTGTACAAAACGACATTCCCGAATTGTGCAGCGCATCTAGGGCGAACCTTGTAAGATCGTCATGACCAGTCCGCGCCATCGTCTCTGAAACCTCAGGGAAAACATAGAAGGCACTGTTTGGTGTATGTACACGCATACCAGAAACAGTCTGAATGCCGGCAATTGTTGCATCACGGCGTGTTTTAAGAACTCGAACTAATTCGTGAGCCCCCGATTGGTCGCCATTAATTGCTTCCACCCCCGCCCACTGAACAAATTGTGCGGTACAACTTTCTTCATTCGTGTTCAGTCGCGAAATTCGGTCAACGATTTCCTTCGGGCCGATTGCCGCACCCAGTCGCCAACCGGTCATTGCAAACTTTTTTGAAAATGTATACAGAATTACAGTTCGATCTTGCATCCCAGGCAATGAAACAATGCTTTTACTTTCTCCGGCATAACGGATATCAAAATATGCTTCATCCGAAAGCACCCAAAGATTGTAAGTGTTCGCCAAATTTGCCAGTTTTTCGCGCTCTGCATCAGTCATTTCTGCGGCCAAGGGATTCTGTTGGTCGTTGATGATTAGCGCTTTAGTTTTTGGAGTGATTTTTGATTCCAAATAATCGAGATCGATTTGAAATCCGTTTGGCGTGTCTAAGTAACGGTAAGCGACGGCGATGCCATCATTGAACTCGATCTGACTTTCATAAATTGGAAACCCTGGATTTGGATATAGAACTTCGTCGCCTGGGTTCATCACACTTCGTAAAAACTTACCAATTACTGGCTTGCCGCCTGGTTGCACGGCGATATTTTCTGGTGTGAACAAGACATTGCGCTGTTTACCAAGGCTTTGAGCAAGCGCCGCTCGCAACGGCGTGATACCTGCATTCGGGCAATAACCAGTTTTGCCCTCGGACACGGCACGATGCATCGCCGCAGAAATATTTTCAGGTGTGGGCAAATTAAGATCTCCGAGGTGAAAAGGGAAAACTTCGTTGCCCTTTGCTACCCACTCGGTTGCGGTTGCGGCAACGGCGAAGGCGGTTTCCGTTCCGAGGCGATTCAGGCGATCGGCAAATTTCATCAAACGTTCTTCCCCTCAGAAATTTCTACAAGTACCAAGACAGTACGAGCTAGATCATTATTCTAAGACACAATTATCAGAAAAATAGTGAAACGATACGCCAGCCAAGATAGATGATTAGCGCTACGACAAGCAGTTTAAAATGCCACGGAACACGCTCGGCACCATCACCCCCACTGGCGGCTAACGCTCGTAAGTCAAGATTCTTGGCTGTCACGCGACCATTGATATCAGCCCTCGCAACACGTGTGCCACAACTTGGACAATCCCCAGTTGTTGTTAATGCAGTTGGTGCGAAGTACTTCGCACAAGGTTCGCACCAAGGCATCGTTAACTACTCGGCCCGCTTTCGCACGCGGATTTTTATCGGCACAGATCCGAATTCAAATCCCTCACGAATGCTTCTTTCCAGATAGCGCAAATATGTTTGTGGAAGTTCCTTGTTAACAAAAAATGTAAAGGTCGGAGGATCAGATGCACCCTGTAATGCATACAGGACTCGCCCACCACTTGGCGCTGGTTGCTGCTGTTGAGCGCGTGCAATGACACGGTTCACGTCGCGGGTAGGCACACGGCGGTGATACTGCTCGATGGATTCTTGCAATACCGGACGTAATTTCTGTACTCCCTTGCCGGTTAACGCCGACATCTTGAGTACCGGTGCATCGCCAACAAAAAATAATTTTCGACTGATCTCAATATCGATCTCTAGGCGTTGATCGGCGTTCAACATCTCCCACTTATTGAGTACCACCACGACTGGGCTACCAGAAGCATCAATGCGCTCGGCCAAGCGCTGGTCTTGACTGGTGATTCCTTCCGTTGCGTCGATCACTAGTAACGCAATATCTGATTCGTCGACAGCCCGTAATGCACGAACAAATGAGTAGTACTCGGTCGATTCATCGACACGACTACGCCTTCGCATTCCTGCAGTGTCGACAAACATGATCGGACCGTCTTGAGTTTGTACAACGGTGTCAATCGAGTCGCGAGTTGTTCCAGGCATATCGTGCACCACTGAGCGATCTTGTCCAACCAAACGATTGAACAGTGTGCTCTTGCCGACATTCGGTCGCCCAACAATCGACACACGAGGAATACCGGGGGTTCTTGCGGGACCTTGGCGCTGAATTTCGACCTCTACTTCGTCGTCACCTTCGCGTCGTGGCAATCGAATCAAAATTTCGTCCAACACATCGCCAGCTTTACGACCGTGAAGAGCAGAAACCGGATACGGATCACCTAGTCCAAGCGAGAGGAACTCCCACTTGTCGAGTTCTCGCTTATCTGTGTCGACTTTATTCGAGACAACCAACACATCTTTACCACTCGTACGCAACCATTTGGCAATCGACTGATCATCATCTAAAACTCCAACAGTTGAGTCAACAACAAACAACACAAGATCGGCAGACTCAACAGCCGCCTCAACTTGTCGGCTCACTTTGCCATCTAAATCTGTGCCACCTGGCATCCAACCGCCAGTGTCAACAACCTTGAAATGCCGCCCTTGCCAGTCGACTTGGCGCTCAAATCGGTCACGAGTCACGCCAGGAGTGTCTTGCACGATTGCCACCTGTGATCCCATAAATCGGTTGAACAATGTGCTTTTGCCGACATTCGGTCTGCCGACGATTACGACTGTTGCAAGAGTCATGGTGTCGCAAGAGCGATATTCATAGCGATGGTCACGTCAATCAGTTTACCGTTGCAATTGAGCGGTATTCTTCGAAGGGATGAATACCGTCGACGAAGTCATCCTCGCCTCGCCACGTGGATTTTGTGCCGGTGTCGAAATGGCGATCAAAGCCCTTGCTTGGATGGTGCGTACCTTCGATGCACCCGTTTACTGCTACCACGAAATTGTTCATAACAAAATTGTCGTGGATCGATTCAAAAATCTTGGCGTGGTGTTCGTAGATCAACTAAGTGAGATCCCAAATGGTCGACCAATCATGCTTTCGGCCCACGGATCAGCACCAGAAGTCGTAACTGCTGCTCTCGAGCATGGTGGATATGTCGTAGATTCCGTGTGTCCCCTAGTCACCAAGGTACACCACGAGGTTAAAACTCGTGCCGCCAAGGGATACAGGATTATATATATCGGACATGAAGGCCACGAAGAGGCTGTCGGCACAATGGCCGTTGCCCCAGAATCAACTACCCGAGTCGAGACACTCGCCGAAGTTGCAGCACTCGAGAATTTTGCCGAACCTGTGGCAATACTCGCGCAAACTACTTTGTCTCAGCGCGATTGGAAAGATGTTGCCGATGCCGTAACCGTTAAATACCCAAATGTATGGTCACCAAGCAAAAGTGATCTTTGCTTCGCCACAACGAATAGACAAGATGCTTTAATGGAAATCGCCAGCGAATGCAATGCGATCATCGTTATTGGTTCGGAGAACTCATCGAATACACGTGCACTTGAAAAGTTGGCCCGTGCAAACGGTTGCAAAAATGTTTACCGTGTGAACGATGCCAGCGAATTACCAAACGATCTAACCGGCATAGTTGGAGTTACTGCTGGCGCGTCGGCACCAGAAGAACTCGTTGCCGAGATAATTAGAAAACTTGCTCCACGTAAAGGATGGCGTGAAGTGAGGATCGCCCAAGAGGACGAATACTTTCCACCCCCAAGGCACATCCGTCAACTGCAACTCGCAATCGAAATCGTGACCTCTACAATGCTCGGCGGCTCGTTGAGTTCGCGGAAAATTGTCGACGACCGAAAAGTTTCTGCGAGTACCGTGCTCTCGCAGTTGGCTAGTTAATTTCGGGGAACTTCGTTCTAATTTCGGGGAACTTCGTTCCATGGAATATCACGGTCAACTCGTACATCTCCAGGCAAACCCAAGACTCGCTCACCCAAAATATTTTTCATAACTTCGGTAGTTCCGCCTTCAATACTGTTGGCACGACTACGTAAAAATGCCTTCGGAACGGATTCAAAACTCATCGCAGTTTCTGGTCGCACAAGTGCGTAACTGCCATAAAGCATTCCGTTGGCGCCAAGCAGGTTGACACAAAACTCATAAGTGTCCTTGTTTAGTTCTGCACTCGCGACCTTGCCAATTGAGCCCTCCGGACCTGGCGTACCGATGCGACGATTTTGGCCTGCCCGAATGTTGGTCAGTCGCAATACTTCGGCTTTGATCCACAACCTCATAAGTTGATCACGAGTCGCTGACGATTTCTGATCACTTGGTAACGCTTCCCACAACTTCACAGCCTCGCGAATCGGTCCCGTGGCTTTCCGTGGAATCGCACCACCAATTGCCACGCGTTCGTTCATCAAAGTCGTCAGACTTACGCGCCATCCATCGCCGGCTTTGCCGAGCGTCTCACTAACTGGCACACGCACATCGGTGAAGTAGACCTCGTTGAACTCGGCTTCCCCAGTTATTTGTCTTAACGGTCTCACCTCAACACCGGGGGCTCGCATGTCAACAATCAAAGCCGTAAGTCCAGCGTGTTTGACTGCATGCGAATCCGTGCGTACAACGAGTAACCCCCATTTGGATAAATGTGCAAGTGTTGTCCAAACTTTTTGTCCGTTGACTTGCCACTCATCTCCATCTAAAACACCTTTTGCAGACAGTCCTGCAAAGTCAGAACCGGAACCTGGCTCCGAAAACAATTGACACCAAATTTCTTCGCCCGTGTATAATGGACGCAGGTAACGCTTGATCTGCAATTGGGTACCCCACTGCGCAATAGTTGGAGCACACATTCCATAGCCAATTGGATTCCGCATATAACTTGACGGTCCATTTGCTAAAGCTATCGCTTCGTTGACAATCCTTTGATGCTTGGGTGACGTGTTCAGCCCACCACTACCCAAAGAAAAATGCACCCAAGCCAGACCGGCATCAAACTGTGCGCCGAGAAACACAACAGACGAGGTTTTGTTGGGTGGAAATTCGCTAATCAGTTTTGCAACACGCTGTTGAATCTCAGTCTCCGAAATGATATTTTCTGTTTCAATGAAAGCCATTAGTTCGTCGTCCTCATCAGACGAGCAAACTGCTGATCCTCAGTCCGAGCAATTTCTGGAAACATCAAACGTAGCCGCATCACCCAACGCAACCCGGCCAAGTCGCCCTGACGCGAGTAAATCGACTTCAAATTTGTCAGCATCCGAATAATAATTGCCCGGTTTGATATTGGTCGAAGAAAACCTTCATCCCAATCGTTTAACGATGTCAAACTGCGGTAGAGCAATTCGCAATCAGCGATGTTCAATGAATCTGGACCTCGATATGGGTCAAAATATTGATTCTTGTCGTACCCACTTTGAACAAGAAAATTACCCGGCATACCGATTCCGAGAAGTTCAATATCCTTTCGACGCCCAACCTCGATCGCCAATACGCCAAGCGAAATCGGAATCCCCAGGCGACGTTCGAGAACCCGATTAAATAATGAATTCGAAGATTCGTCAAAATTAATGGTATTTCCAGCAAATTTCCCAGGTCCAAACAAGTTCCGCATAAGTTCAGGGGGTGTCACTGCGTCGCAGCGACCCGCCAAACTATCGAGAAGAGCAATTACCTCAGTCGGCTGTACCAATTCGTTGGCCACTCCGGCAATCAATGCCAAAGCCAGATCAAGAGGTAAGACCTCGTGGGGATTCTCAACCAATTCCCGAAATGATTCCGCGTGCTGCACAGGGGCAATGTATCTTTGGTTTCATGTTCCCAGGCTTCGTTGCGCTTCAAAATCCGAATCACCCAGCAGTAATTATGGCTTCAACCGGCGCGATTACGACTTTTGGCGAACTAGACGAGGCCGCAAACAAATTAAGTCAAGTGTTGCGCGCAGCAGGTCTAAACGCGGGCGACCATGTCGCGTTTTGTCTAGAGAATCATCCGCGATATTTTGAAATTCTGTGGGGTTGCCACTACGCCGGTCTGATTTACACCGCCTGTTCTTCGCGCCTGACGACTGACGAATTGAGTTACATCATCAACGACTGTGGCGCTAAAGCGTTCATCACAAGTAAATATAAATCGGAACAAGCCGTAGAAGTTCTAGCGACAACACCCAATGTTTCGTTGCGCTTGATGATCGATGGTGTTGTCAATGGATACGACTCGTTTGAAGATGCGGTTTCAAAATCATCAAACTCGGCATTGCCAAACCGTATCGATGGTGTGGACATGCTCTACTCCAGTGGCACTACGGGACGTCCGAAGGGGATCAAACTCGGATTAGAAATGACTCCACTCGGAACTGCTACGGGGCTGACCGCACTTTGTTCAATATTGTTTGCAATGGATGACTCGACCATCTATCTATCGCCCGCACCGCTCTACCACGCCGCGCCACTGCGATTTACGATGACGGCTCAACGACTCGGTGGAACAGCAATAATCATGGAACATTTCGACCCTGACGAATATCTTGCACTCGTTGAGCGCTTCAAGGTGACGCACTCACAACTTGTACCGACGATGTTTGTTCGGATGCTCAAACTAAATGACACGGCACGAACTAAACACAGCATGTCAAGTCTCAAGTGTGCGATACATGCCGCAGCCCCATGTCCAATTGAAGTGAAACGCAAAATGATCCAGTGGTGGGGACCGGTGATCCATGAGTATTACGCCGGCAGCGAAGGTAATGGCTTTGTGTATTGCAATTCAGAACAATGGCTCGCTCATCCAGGCACTGTCGGAACTTCAATCAACGCAGTCGTACACATTTGTGACGACGAAGGAAATGAACTTCCAACTAGCGAACCAGGCACTGTGTACTTTGAAAGTAAAGTTGGGTTCGAATATCACAACGATCCAGAAAAAACAAAACAATCACGCGATCCGCAAGGTCGTGGTTGGACGACACTGGGCGATGTTGGCTATTTGGATGAAGAAAAATATCTCTACTTAACGGACCGTAAAGCATTCATGATAATTTCTGGTGGAGTTAACATCTATCCGCAAGAAGCAGAGAATATTATCATCAACCACCCGAAGGTCATTGACGTCGCAGTGTTTGGCGTACCTAATGATGAATTCGGCGAAGAGGTAAAGGCGGTTGTCCAGCCAGTTTCGATGCCAAAGACGACTGACGAAACTGCCGATTTGGAACGCGAACTTAAAGCCTTCTGTCGAGAATACTTGGCTGATCTTAAATGTCCGCGGTCAATCGATTTTCGCAATGAGTTGCCAAGACACCCGACGGGGAAACTCTATAAACGCTTACTCAAAGACGAATACTGGAAGAATTCCGGTCGTGCTATTTAGCACCGCGTAACATACCACCCGTAACATATCAAAGTGCAATCCACACAAAAACTATGACCCATCCATTTCTGAAACATAAAACTCCAATCGCGTTTGCCCACAGGGGTGGGGCGAGTGATGCGCCAGAAAACACAATGCCTGCTTTCCAGCGAGCGATAGACCTTGGCTACATATATCTAGAAACAGATGTGCATGCCACCCGCGATGGCGTACTACTCGCTTTCCATGATGATGATCTTTCACGCACGTGTGGTCGAGAAGGGTTGATCAGCGAACTTGATTACGAGGATGTACATCAGGCCCGAGTTAGTGGCATAGAGCCAATCCCACGACTTGATGATTTGCTCTCTCTTTGGCCACAAGCGCATATCAATATTGACTGCAAGTCAGATCAGGCACTCGAGCCATTGGCATCCCGTCTTGCACAAGGCGACATTTTTGAGCGAGTGTGTATTGGCTCATTTAGCGACAAACGACTTTCAGTACTCCGTCAACGATTTGGAGGCGATCTATGCACTTCGATGGGACCCCGCGAAGTGACCAAACTTCGACTCGGAAGTTGGATCAGACACACTTCTAAGTTTCAAAATGTTTATGCCGCACAAGTACCGATAAGTCAGGGTCCCTTGACAATCGTTGATCGGACATTTATCTCGGCTGCGCATAAAGCTGAGATCCAGGTACATGTTTGGACAATTGATGAACCCGAAGAGATGAAACGACTACTAGATCTCGGAGTCGATGGCATTATGAGCGACCGTCCCGCAGTGTTGAAAGATGTCCTGCTTGAACGCAATTGCTGGCATGGTCACTGAGGTATTGTAAGAAGATGCGCGTAGATGCAAACTTTTTTTGTACGGTACCGATGAATGATGCCGGCAAGGTGGCACCGACAAAACGACGTTACGACAACAACAGTGTGATCGAGTGCTACAAAAATCTTGTCGCTTGGGCCAAGACGGCCGACGAAGTTGGAATCGACACGATGTGGTTAACGGAGCATCACTTCCAGTTTGAAGGATACGAAGTTCTGCCAAACTTAATTTTGTTCGGGCAGCATCTAACAAGCGTCACAAAAAATCTTCGTCTCGGACAGATGTTTAATGTGGTTCCACAATGGCATCCACTTCGCCTGGCTGAAGATTTCGCAATCGCCGACATCGTCACCGGTGGGAGGATGGAATTTGGTGTGGGTCGTGGCACAGTCCCCCGCGAGGCTTGGAGCCTTGGCACCGTCGTTGCTTCAGGGGATAACGCGATGTCAGCCGAGCATGATCGAATCAATCGCGAAGTTTTCGAAGAGAGTATGGAGATCATCAAACTCGCTTGGTACAACGATCGTTTTTCGTTTCGCGGAAAACATTTCGTCTTCCCACCCGACGAAATTCCTGACCGCGGCAGTTATGTGGATGATCTAACACTGATACCTAAACCATTACGCCATGTGGACGTCTACCAACCTGTTACATCTCCCGAAACAATCGAGTACGTACCTCGCGTTGGGCATAAAGCCATTTATTGGTTGCAAAATGCAGACAGTCAAAAGCAAAAATGGGATCGTTACGCCGCCATTCGTGAAGAAATTGGCTCACCAGTGAGCCCGGGACAAGATCGTTGTTTGGTAATGAATATCCATGTTGCCAAGACACGCGAGGCGGCGATGATCAAAGGCAAACCAGGACACGATGAGTTCGCTAACTTCCTTGCACCCTACGGACGATTCTCGTCTTACAGAAACTCAGATGGTAGTAAAGTTTCATTTAATCATTGCCCAACAGTTCAGGAATCAGTTGATCAGAAAATCCAAATCATCGGATCGTTTGACGATGCTGTTGACACGCTTGGTTATTGGCGCGACCTACTTGATCTCAAACATATTTGCTTCTTTTTCGACTACCCAGGATTGAGCCGCGATGAAATGAACGAACAGATGCACTTGGTTGCCGAGGAAGTATTCCCGCGTTTGGGCGAAAAGATCGAACGCCGACCTTTGCCGAATCTTGAGCCACTTAATTAATTATTTAAAGATAATTAGTTAATGTGCTGATAAAAGATTGCCGACTTGCGGATAAAGGTAACAAACGTTTCGATGTCCGTATTTCAGGCGAACGAGTCTCTGCCATCGCCGAACGAATTATCAGCGAGCATAGCGAGCAAGTAATTCAGGCAAATGGAGCATTACTGACTTCGTCGTTAACCGAACCACACGCCCATCTCGACAAAGCATTTCTCGCAGAACGCATCTTGAACCCGGCTGGCGATCTGATGGGTGCGATCCGGGCAATGGATTCAAGTCGCGAGTTGATCACCGTCGCCGACACGATAGAACGAGCAGAGCGAGCAGTGAGATTAATGGTGCGACATGGCGTGACGGCAATCCGTACTCATGTTGATGTCAAGGTCGAAAACGGTATGGATTCGATCGAGGCCCTTCTTGAAGTCAGAGCACGAACTAGTGACATTGTCGAAATCCAGATTTGTGCAATGCTCGATTGGCCACTTTCTGGCGATACTGGTAAACAACATCTTGAACTTGGCCGTAATGCGATTCGACTTGGCGCCGATCTAATCGGCGGGTGTCCACATCTTGATGAGAATACTGTTGCGGCAAATATTGCTTTAATCGAATTGGCTGGCGAGTTGGGTTGTGGTCTGGATTTGCACACTGATGAACACACCGATGCAACCCGAGTTTCGCTTGAAGATTTAGCCCAACGAATTATCGCCACTGGATTTGAG
>JABMNW010000196.1 GCA_013204455.1 Acidimicrobiaceae bacterium | reverse complement strand
GTGCACGACTGGTGTTATCACGGCTCCGTAGACGAAGCATTGGTCATCGCCGATGAAAATGGCCAGACAGTTTCTCGACCAGGCGTAATCGGGCCACAAGTGCATCCGTCGCTGACGACGCGAGTTGTGCCGATCAATGACTTGGCAAAACTTGAAGAACAACTACAACATCTGGATGTGGCATGTATGTTGATTGAACCAGCGCTTACGAATATCGGAATCGTTCTCCCGGACGATGGTTATCTTGCTGGTGTGCGCAGACTGACAACAAAATACGGCGCGCTTTTAATTATCGATGAAACTCATACGATATGTGCGGGGCCAGGTGGATGCACGAAACTTTGGAACCTTGAGCCAGACATCCTGGTTATAGGCAAAACAATCGGCGGAGGAATGCCGGTTGCGGCGTACGGTCTTTCGGCAGAATTTGCATCGCGTGTCGAACACTCATTTGATGGTCATAATGTAGATGTTTCGGGAGTTGGTGGCACGCTTGCTGGTAGTGCGCTGGCAATGGCTGCTGTGCGAGCAACTTTGACAAACGCATTATTACCTGAACAGTTTAAGAAAACAATTGATTTAGCGACTCGCTGGACTATTGGTGTTGAGGGTTCGTACAAGCGGCACAACCTTGATTGGAGTGTGCAACAACTTGGCTGCCGGGCCGAATATTGGTTTAGCAAGTCTCCTGGTAATGGTGCCGAAGCAGCAGCGGCCGTTGATGAAGAATTGGAATTGTTCATGCATCTGTGGGCGCTAAATCATGGTGTGATGTTGACGCCGTTTCATAACATGGCGTTGTTATCTACGTTTCACACTGAATCAGATGTGGATCTCCACACACATATATTTGATTCTGCGCTTGACGCCTTAATCAATTAGCACGCAGACCCGATGTCGATCACACAATTTATATTTATCGCTGTGATTGTTCTAGGGGCCTCGCTAATCCAAGCGCTTTTTGGTTTCGGATTTGCCTTGATTGCAGTGCCGTTAATGATCTTCGTGGTTGATCTACCAACTGCCGTGGTCACGGCTACGACGGTCTCATTCGTCAGTACATCTATGCAATGGTATGAATCCCGGGCGATTCAAGTGCGTGAGATGTCGCAACGATTGATACTTTCGGCACTTGTTGGACTGCCATTTGGTCTTTGGCTACTGACAAATGTCGATGCCAGATACATGAAGGCGTTTCTCGGGTGCATGGTTCTAGTTGGCGTCTTTCTAAGCATCAAGGGATTTGATTTACAACGACTTCCTGTTTCATTTGATATTGCAATGGGTGCATTCAGTGGTTTGCTGTCTACCGCTACTTCGACAAACGGTCCGCCACTCGTGTTTTTACTGCATTCGAGAAAATACACTCCACACGAATTCCGCGCCGTACTCAACCGAGTTTTCACTATCTCAAGTTTCTTATCGCTAGCGATGTTCGGATTTGCGGGAAAAATTACCTCGGAGTCGGTATCGCTTGCATTGGTCGCAATCCCAGTTATGGGATTCGGCGTGTTTTCCGGAATTAAACTACGTCAAAAAGTGAATCCAGACCATTTTCGAAACATTGTTGTCTGGTTGCTTCTACTTAGCGGGTTAAGCGCAATTTTGAATGCAATCTTCGTCTAACACGACTATCGCCCAAACCACTGCATCCACTCTTGATGTGAATTGGATTTAAAGACATGGTTCGCGGCAACGACATCACCAAGATCACTTGACGGCAGGGTTGAGTATTGATGTCCAGGACAAACGAGAGTGTCGTGGGGCAGTTTTGCCAACCTCTGCAGGCTGTAGTACATCTCATTTGGATCGCTTCCAGGCAAATCGGTTCGACCACAGCCTTCCAGAAATAAGGTGTCACCAGCAACAAGTTTTTGTTCAACCAGAAAGCATTGACTCCCAGGAGTGTGTCCAGGGGTGTGCACAAAAGTGAGAGATATTTCGCCGATATCGATTTTGTCGCCGCCCTCGTGCAGCACTAGATCGTTTGTAGAAATTCCAGTTGTACGTGTTACCCAAGTTGCTTCATGGCTGTTGACATGAATTGGAACTTGCTGTTTTGTAAGAAGCGTCGCAACCCCTTCAATGGACATTCCGCTCATTGAACCGCCAACATGATCGGGGTGATAATGAGTTGCGAGCACCCCCGTAAGTTTCATTTCATCGTGTTGGATAATCTCCAATAAGTCACTTATGGCATAAGCCGGATCGACGATGACGCACTCACGTGTCTGCCTATCGCCAATCAGGTAGACAAAATTAACCATCTGTGTTGCCAGTTGATTGGATATAGCAAAATCCCGCCCTGACAAGAGTTGGCGAAAATATAGACGATCATTTATCGATTTATTATTTGTATCCATGCTTTGGGACGCTAGCAATGAGGCTGGCTAGATCACGAGTGTCAGTCCGCCGTCAACGACAAATATCTGTCCCGTTGCATATCGGTTGCGCAATAGCGAAATAGTTGCTTCAGCGCAGTCATCAGGCGTTGCCGATCGTTTTAGCGGTGCAATAAGGGCAACGTTTTCGTGCTGGATTTTCCAATCTTTTGTCCATGGTGTTTCGACAAGTCCTGGAGCAACTGCGTTTACTCGTACAGGTCCACATGATTTAGCCAACAACAGCGTCATATGGTTTAACGCTGCTTTGCTCATCGCGTAAGCAACAGAACTTCCCACTGGTCGTACTCCAGCAACCGAGGTGATGTTTATAACATTTCCGTCCGTGCTTTTACGCAAGTGTGGCATCGCCGCTTTTGTCAGCCACCACGTACCAAAGACGTTCACTTCAAAAGTCTTTGCAAAGATTTCATCGGTCAATGCCTCAAGATCGTCGTGTCTGACAAGAGTTGTCCAGCCAGCGTTATTGATCAAAATATCGAGCCCCCCCAAACTCTTGATAGTTGCTTCGATCAGT
>JABMNW010000195.1 GCA_013204455.1 Acidimicrobiaceae bacterium | reverse complement strand
TACTCCCACTCGATTGTGCCGGGAGGCTTGGAAGTTACGTCGTAGACAACGCGATTTACACCATGGACTTCGTTTATGATCCGCGACGACATTTTCTCGAGCAGGTCATACGGCAGACGCGCCCAGTCGGCAGTCATCGCATCTTCGCTAGTGACCGCACGAATAATGATCGGCCGGCCGTAGGTGCGCTCGTCACCCATTACACCCACCGAACGAATGTCGGCCAACACCGCAAACGCCTGCCAAATTTCACGCTCGAGACCAGCTGCTCGAATCTCTTCGCGCACAATTAGATCTGCATCTTGAAGGATTGCCACTTTGTCAGGCGTAACTTCGCCAATGATCCGCACACCCAAACCTGGACCAGGAAACGGTTGACGCCAAACAATATCGTCCGGTAAACCAAGTTGCGAACCGAGTGCTCGCACTTCGTCCTTAAACAGTGAGCGAAGCGGCTCAACAAGTTCGAGTGACATGTCGTCTGGTATGCCGCCGACATTGTGATGACTTTTAATCACACTTGCTGTTCCATCTATGCCGCCACTTTCGATGACATCCGGATATAACGTGCCTTGTACGAGAAACTTGGCGTCGGTAAGACCGCCCGTATTTTCTTCAAAAATTCTTACGAACAGTTCACCAATCGCTTTACGTTTGGCTTCTGGCTCGGTGATGCCGGCCAAGCGTTCGAAGAACCTCGCACCAGCATCAATATGCACAAGTTCGATACCCAAATGACGATGGAATGTTTCAACGACTTGCACACTCTCGTTTTTTCGCATCAGACCCGTGTCTACATATACGCATGTGAGTTGCGACGAGATTGCGCGATGCACCAGTGCGGCCGCGACCGCCGAGTCCACACCGCCAGACAAGCCGCAGATCACCCGCTGGTTGCCGACACGTTCACGAATCTCTCGAACTTGAGTTTCGATGATTGATTCCATTGTCCACGACGGTATGCAGCCAGCGAGTTGATAAATGAACTGCTGCAATATTTCTTTGCCACTTTGGGTATGCATAACTTCGGGATGAAACTGCACTCCCCAAATCTTTTTATTTACGTTTTCTATCACGGCCATCGGTGCATCTGGCGTAGAAGCCGTAGCGATAAATCCTGGCGGCACCTGGGTTACTGCATCGAAGTGACTCATCCAAACATTTATCGAATTCACAACGCTGTCGTTAAACACGGTTGACGCAACGCCTGGCGTGCGTGTGAGAATCGTTCGACCGTATTCGCCTTTTCCGCCGCGCGCCACAACTCCCCCGAGTTGTTGAGCAATTAACTGTGTGCCGTAACAAATTCCCAAGATTGGAATCCCTAGTTCGTAGATCTTTGGGTCTAGCGTCGGCGCACCTTGCACATGCACACTCTTGGGACCACCAGACAAAATAATTGCGGAAGGCTTGCGTGCTGCGATCTCGGCGGCCGTGATGCGATGGGAGACTATCTCTGAATAAACATTGGCTTCACGCACTCGACGTGCAATGAGTTGCGCATATTGCGCGCCGAAATCAACAACGAGTACAACTTGTGACTCGCGTGCTGGTGTAGATGTGGCAAAAGTCATGACGACGCACAACATTAGTTGGTATGCGGTGTAAACGCATTAGGAAATGGCACGATGAGATAGTGCACTTTTCTAGACGGATCGTATTAACGCCCGTTCTCTGCGCTATCGCGTTATTGACGTTCGTGGTGCCCAGCGTCTCAACTGCAAGCAACATACCAGTCGGTACAACCGACACGAGTATTCCTGCGGTTTACGACCTAGAAAACGTGCCCTCTGAATGCATTGGATTTTTGCCCAAACCAAACTGCGGCAAAAAACCGCAAGATGCTGGCGAGCGAGGTGGCGCATTGCAGTACACGGTTTTCGGCGTGATGATTCTCGGACTTGGTGTTATAGCGATCGGAATAATGCGTTCGACAAAGCGGCAAAAACCACAATCTTGAAAACTCTGTTAAACAAAACTCGCACAACAAAACCACGCCTATTCGGAGTGTTATTCGTAATGATCGCCGGTAGCGGTTACGGAACTGGTCCGTGGATTGCGACAAACCTTGAGCGTAATGGCGCCAATCCCATGGGATTTTTAACCGCGCGATTCGTCGCGTCGGCAGTGATTCTCGTTGCTCTACGACTTATACATCTACGCGGCTCACCTTGGCCGAATCGCGAGGTTTTTATCAAGACATTTTTGCTCGGTGCATTTGGCTTTTTTCTCACCCCGTTGCTCTACTTCATTGCAATCAAACACATTGATTCTGGCCTTGTTGTGGTTATTTTCTATATCTACCCAGCGCTCACAGTATTGCTTTCGTGGGCTGTCTATAAACACAAACCAACACTCGTGATCGTCGGCTGTCTAGTTGTCACGCTGACTGGTATTTGGCTGACTGCTGGTCAAGTTGGGGACGGAAAAACTATTGGCATCGTCCTAACTTTATGCGCTGCACTAGTACACACGATCTATGTTGTTGCTGGAACACATGTGGCGAAAAAATCTGACACATTAACAATGATCACGATCACATTTTGTGGCAGTGCTGTTGCATTTATTGTCGTCTCGCTATTCGGCCCACAATCTCTGGCGCCTGAGTTTCCGAACAATACACGCGGCTGGGTGCTGATCGCATTTTTTACGATCTTTGGCACAATCCTGGCCACGGCTGCGTTCTTCGCCGGCCTAAAACGCATCGGTCCAAGTGTCACTTCGATGGTCGAAACATTCGAAGCGGTTGTGACAATATTTCTTGGTGTCGCACTATTGAGCGAGTCGATTACCGCTATCCAAATAATCGGAACCGCGCTCGTACTTGGCTCAATTGTTGTACTCGGGTGGGCGGAATCGAGAATTGAGTCTGGGAGTGGAACTGTTATCGATGTGCCAATAACCTAGAATTGCAATTGAAAACAACTTAATAGCAAAACAAAACTTCTTGCAGGGTTGGGTGTAATTCCCTACCGGCGGTTAAAGCCCGCGACCCTCACGAGCAATCGTGGGGCTGATCTGGTGAGATTCCAGGGCCGACGGTTAAAGTCCGGATG